>NZ_JBHXEM010000035.1:0-45126 GCF_042724755.1 Kitasatospora sp. NPDC127067
GCACACCCCCGTCCGGCCCGGCTCCCGTGGCACCACCCGCACGACGACGAACGGCGGCCCACCCGGAGGGTTCCCTCCCGGGTGGGCCGCCGCCGTGTGAGGAGCGCGGTGCTCAGGTGGTGGTGCCCCCGACGCCGCCGTCCGCACCGGACCCGCCGGAGCCGGAGCCCGTCCCGGGCAGCCCGGGGATGCTCGGCAGCTTGCCCTTGTAGGCGGAGATGCCCTGGACGACGGTGTCCATCACCGCGACGTCGGGCGACTTGTCGGCGATGTCGAAGCCGAAGTGCACCGAGACCAGCGACTTCCCGTCGGCGGACGGGAAGACCACGGTCTGCACGTAGCCGTTGTTGCCCTTGGGCGCGTCCACCTTCCAGCGGACCAGGTAGCCGTCCTGGCCGTTGACCTTCACGGCCTCGGACTTGAGCTCCTGGTGCCCGGTGACGTCGCCGTACGCGGCCTTGGCGGCCGTCGCGATGTCGGCCTTGGCCGCCGCTTGGGCGTCGGTACCGCCGCCGTCGATCCGGCCGGTGTTCACGCCGCCGAGGGAGCAGTTGCCCTTGCCGTCCGCGCAGGTGTACGAGCCGACGCTGAGCGAGGCGTAGCCGTCCGTGGTGGTGCCGGCCTCCCAGCCGTCCGGGACCGGCAGGGTGAGCCGGTTGACCACGTCGATCGCCTTGTCGGCGTTCGGGCTGGTCCGGCCGCCGCCGTTGCCGCCCCCGTTCCCGCCCTTGCCGCCGTTTCCGCCCTTGCCGTTCCCGCTCCCGCCGTTGCCGCCGTTGCCGGGGTCCCCGAAGTCCGGGGCGCCGCCCCACGGGCCGTAGCCGCCCTGCGGGGCCGGGCGGGCGCTGCGCGGGGCGCGGTCCTGGTGGCCGTCCGTCGCGAGGTAGGTGACCCCGGCGCCGACGCCCAGGCCGAGCAGGGCGGCGACGGTGGTAGCCAGCACCAGCTTGGAGGGCTTGCGCCGGGCCTTGCGCGGCGGCCCGCCGGGCGTGCCGTAGGCGGCGCCGAAGGGCGGCGGCTCCGGGTAGCGGACGGTCGGGCCGCTCTCCAGCACCTCGCCCTCCAGCACCGTGGGCTGCTCGGCCGCTCCCGGCGCGGGGATGTCCGAGGCGGGGGCGTCCGGGGCGGGGGCGTCCGAGGGTGCGGGCCGGGTGTCGGCCGTCCAGCCCTTGCCGTCCCACCACCGCTGCGGCCTCGGGTCGCTCGTGGTGTCCTTGGGATCCGGGTACCACCCGGCGGGAATCTGCTCGCTCACAGAAGAGAATCTAAAGGCAGCCGGATAAACGCGAAATCAGCGCAGCCGGGAATTCCCGCCGTTTTCGATGAGATTCCGGTGAGAACCCCGTCCGGCGCGGCCCGGCGCGGCCGGGATTCCCACCGGCGGCGGCTACAGCGGGGTGACGTACGCCCCGGAGATGCCGCCGTCCACCAGGAACTCGCTCGCCGTGATGAAGGAGGAGTCGTCGCTGGCCAGGAAGGCCACCGCGGCGGCGATCTCCTCGGCCCGGGCGAACCGGCCGAGCGGGATGTGCACCAGCCGGCGGGCGGCCCGCTCCGGGTCCGCGGCGAACAGCTCGCGCAGCAGCGGGGTGTCCACCGGTCCGGGCGAGAGCGCGTTGACCCGGATGCCCTCCCGGGCGAACTGCACGCCCAGCTCGCGGGACATCGCCAGCACCCCGCCCTTGGAGGCGGTGTAGGAGATCTGCGAGGTGGCCGCGCCCATCCGGGCCACGAAGCTGGCGGTGTTGATGATCGAGCCGCGCCCGTGCCGGCGCATGTACGGCAGCGCGGCCTTGCAGCACAGGTAGACCGAGGTCAGGTTGACCTCCTGGACCCTGCGCCAGGCGTCCAGGCCGGTGGTCAGGATCGAGTCGTCCTCGGGCGGCGAGATGCCCGCGTTGTTGAACGCGACGTCCACGCTGCCGCAGGTCTCGTACGCCTCGTCGAACAGCGCCTCCACCATGTACGGGTCGGTGACGTCGGTGTGCACGAACAGCCCGCCGACCTCCTTGGCGGCGGCCCGCCCGGTCTCCTCGTCGAGGTCGGCGCAGACCACCTTCGCCCCCTCCGAGGCGAGCCGGCGGGCGGCGGCCAGGCCGATCCCGCTGCCCGCGCCGGTGACCACGGCGGTGCGGCCGACCAGCCGGCGGCAGACGACCTCGTCCCGCGCGGCGTGCTTCTCGCTCATCGGGCTGTCACTCCTCGCTGTGGATGAAGACGTTCTTGGTCTCGGTGAAGTGGCGCAGCGCGTCCGGGCCCAGCTCGCGGCCCACCCCGGACTCGCCGTAGCCGCCGAAGGGCGTCCAGTAGCGCACCGAGGAGTGCGAGTTGACCGACAGGTTGCCCGCCCGTACGCCGCGGGCCAGGCGCAGCGCCCGGCCGACGTCCCGGGTCCAGATCGAGCCGGCCAGGCCGTAGCGGGTGGCGTTGGCCAGGCGCAGCGCGTCGGCCTCGTCGGTGAACGGCAGGACGGCGGCGACCGGGCCGAAGATCTCCTCGGTGACGGCCGGGAGCTGCGGGTCCTCGGGGCCGACGACCGTCGGCGGGTACCAGTAACCGGGCCCGTCCGGGACCTTGCCGCGGGCCAGCACCGGCAGGTCGGGGGTGAGGTAGGAGGCCACCCGGCGGACCTGGGCGGCCGAGATCAGCGGGCCGAGCTCCGTCTGCGGGTCGGTCGGGTCGCCGGTGCGCAGGCTCTCGACGGCGGGCAGCAGCAGGGCGAGGAAGTCCTCGTACACCTCGCGCTGGACCAGGATCCGGCTGCGGGCGCAGCAGTCCTGGCCGCTGTTGTCGGCGAAGGACATCGGGTCGGCGGCGCGGGCCAGGTCGGCGTCGGCGAAGACGATGCTGGGGCTCTTGCCGCCGAGTTCCAGGGTGACCCGCTTGGCGCGGGCGGCGCAGCGGGCGGCGACCTCCTTGCCGACGACGGTCGAGCCGGTGAAGACGATCTTGCGGACGGCCGGGTGGTCCACCAGGGCCCGGCCGGTGGTGGTGCCCGCGCCGGGGACGACCTGGAACAGGCCCTCGGGCAGGCCCGCCGCGAGGCCGAGTTCGGCCAGCCGCAGCGCGGTCAGCGGGGTGGCCTCGGCGGGCTTGAGCAGGACGGCGTTGCCGGCCGCGAGGGCGGGGGCGAAGCCCCAGGCGGCGATCGGCATCGGGAAGTTCCACGGTGCGATCACCCCGACCACGCCGACCGGCTCGTGGAAGGTCACGTCCAGGCCGCCGGCCACCGGGATCTGCCGGCCGGTCAGCCGCTCCACTCCCCCGGCCGCGTACTCCAGCAGGTCCCGGACGTTGCCGGCCTCCCAGTGGGCGTTGGCCGGCAGGTGGCCGGCCTCCGCCACCTCCAGGGCGGCCAGTTCGGGGACGTGCGCCTCGACCTGGTCGGCGAACCGGCGCAGCAGCCGGGCGCGTTCGCCGGGGGCGAGCGCCGCCCAGCCGGTCTGGGCCCTCGCCGCCCGCCGGACGGCCGCGTCCAGCCGTTCGGGGGCGGTGTCGGGGACGGTGGCGAGCACCTCGCCGGTGGCGGGATTGCGGACGGTGCTGCTCCCGGCGCTCGCGTCGGGCTCGGTCATGCGTCACATCCGTTCGAAGGATCGGTAGCGCTCCCAGTCGGTGACCGCCCCGTCGTAGGCGGCCTGCTCGACCCGGGCCATGTTCAGGTAGTGCTCGACCACGTCGTCGCCGAAGGCCTCGCGGGCCAGTGCGCTGTCCGCCCACAGCTCGGCCGCCTCGCGCAGCGATCCGGGCACCCGGACGTACTCCTCGACCGCGTAGGCGTTGCCGAGGCAGGGCGCGGGCAGGTCCAGCTTGCGCTGCAGCCCGTGCAGGCCGGCCGCGATCATCCCGGCCACCGCGAGGTACGGGTTGACGTCGCCGCCGGGCACCCGGTTCTCCATCCGCAGGCCGGGGCCGTGGCCGACCACCCGGTAGGCGCAGGTGCGGTTGTCCCGGCCCCAGGCGACGGCGGTCGGGGCGAAGGAGCCGGGGCGGTAGCGCTTGTAGGAGTTGATGTTCGGCGCGTACAGCAGGCTGAACTCGCGCAGCGCGACCAGCTGGCCGGCCAGGAAGTACCGCATGGTGTCCGTCATCCGGCCGTCCCGGTCGGCGAAGGCGGGGGCGCCGACGGCGTCGCGCAGCGAGAGGTGGATGTGGCAGCTGTTGCCCTCGCGCTCGTCGTACTTGGCCATGAAGGTGAGCGCGCAGCCGAGCTGGGCGGCGATCTCCTTCGCGCCGGTCTTGTAGACGCTGTGCTGGTCGCAGGTGGTGAGGGCGTCGGTGTAGCGGAAGGCGATCTCGTGCTGGCCGAGGTTGCACTCGCCCTTGGCGGACTCCACCACCAGGCCCGCGCCGGCCATCTCGGTGCGGATCCGGGACAGCAGCGGCTCGACCCGGGCGGTGCCCAGCATCGAGTAGTCCACGTTGTAGAGGTTCGCCGGGGTCAGGCCGCGGTAGCCGCCCAGCCAGGCCTGCTCGTAGGTGTCGCGGAAGACCAGGAACTCCAGTTCGGTGCCGATGTCGGCGGCCAGGCCGTGCTCGGCGAGCCGGGCGATCTGGCGGCGCAGCAGCTGGCGCGGGGCGGCGTCCACCGGGTGGCCGCCGTGCCGGGCGAGGTCGGCGGTGACCTGGGCGGTGCCGGGCTGCCACGGGGTCAGCCGCAGGGTGCCGAGGTCGGGGCGCATCGCGAAGTCGCCGTAGCCGGTGGCCCAGGAGGAGAAGGCGTAGCCGTCCACGGTGTTCAGGTCGACGTCGACGGCCAGCAGGTAGTCGCAGGCCTCGGCGCCGTGCTCGGCGACCTCGTCGAGGAAGAACCGGGCGGCGAAGCGCTTGCCCTGGAGGCGGCCCTGCATGTCGGTGAAGGCGAGCGCGACGGTGTGCACCTCGCCGGAGTCCACCAGGGTGCGCAGCCCGTCCAGGGTCAGCGGCGGCCGGGCCGGCGAGCCGGCGGCGGCCTGTTCGGGCAGTTCGGACATGCCGAACCCTCCTCCTCGATCACTCTTCGAGATCAAGCGGTCACAGCGAACCGTACGGCCTGCGACTCGCGGGGCGGAAGAGGGCGGGTGGGTGTCGGGTGCCCGTGGCGCGCCGACGCGCGTGGCTGACGGTGGATCAGGTGCTCCGGGGGGAGAATGCGCGCCATGGATCGCAGGCCTTTGATCGGCGTCAGCACCTACCTGGTGGACGCGAGTTGGAGCGATTGGCGGGGCCGCCGGGTGGCCCTGCTGCCCGAGCGGTACACCGCGCAGGTCCGGGACTCGGGCGGGATCGCGGTCCTGCTGCCGCCGGACGTCCCGGAGCGCGCCCCGGAGGTGCTGGCCCGGCTGGACGGCCTGGTGATCGCGGGCGGGCCGGACATCGACCCGGCGTACTACGGGCAGCCGGCCCATCCGGCGACCGAGATCGAGTCGCCGGAGCGGGACGCCTGGGAGGTCGCGCTGCTGCGGTCGGCGCTGGCGGCGGGGATGCCGCTGCTGGCGGTCTGCCGGGGCATGCAGATCCTGAACGTGGTGTGCGGCGGGACGCTGGTGCAGCACCTGCCGGACGTGGTGCCGGTGGACGTGCACGGCGGCTCGCCCGGGCTCTACGGCTCGCACCCGGTGCGGCCGGTGCCGGGGACGCTGCTGGGCGGGCTGCTGCCGGAGAGCGAGCTGGAGGTGCCGACCTTCCACCACCAGGCCGTCGACCGGCTGGGGGCCGGCCTGCGGGTGAGCGCCCACGCGCCGGACGGGACGGTGGAGGCGGTGGAGGGTCCGGGGTTCGCGCTCGGGGTGCAGTGGCATCCGGAGCAGGGGGAGGACCTGCGGCTGATGCGGGCCCTGGTCCGGGCGGCCACCGCGGCGGCCCTCGACCCGCTGGCGCTGGGGTAGCACAACTGGGTATGAGGGAACGGGAGTTCGGCCCGCCGGGCGGCTGCGGAGTGCGCCGGGTCCGGCGGCCCGGACGGGAACGACAACGGTCACCAGTACAACCTTTGGATCTTTGTCGATTCTGCGGTTCACTTCGGTTGCGGGGCGGTCGCGCCGCGCCCCCTTTCCCACCCGTGCGCCCAGAGAGGACCTCCATGGCCGGGCACGAGCATTCGCACGATGATCATGCGCATGACCAGAAGCACCCGCCCTCGCACTCGCACGGGAACGGCGGGCAGGCGCACGGCCACTCGCATGGCTCCGGCGGGCACTCGCACGGCGTAGCCGCCGACGCGGACCGCCGCTGGCTGCTCAGCGCCCTCGCCCTGATCGTCGTCTTCATGGCCGGCGAGGTCGTGGTCGGCTTCGCCGCCCAGTCCCTGGCGCTGATCTCGGACGCGGCCCACATGCTCACCGACGCCGCCTCGATCGTGCTCGCGCTGATCGCCATGCGGCTCGCCGCCCGCCCGGCCCGCGGCGGCTACACCTACGGCCTCAAGCGCGCCGAGATCCTCTCCGCGCAGGCCAACGGGGTCACCCTGCTGGTGCTGTCGGCCTGGCTGGGCTACGAGGCGATCACCCGGCTGCTCGAACCGCCGGAGGTCACCGGCTCACTGGTGCTGATCACCGCACTGGTCGGGATCGTGGTCAACCTCGCCGCCACCTGGTGCATGTCCAAGGCCAACCGCAGCTCGCTGAACGTCGAGGGCGCCTTCCAGCACGTACTGACCGACCTCTACGCCTTCATCGCCACCGCCGTCGCCGGCGCGATCGTACTGACCACCGGCTTCGCCCGGGCCGACGCGATCGCCTCGCTGATCGTCGTCGCGCTGATGCTCAAGGCCGGCATCGCGCTGGTCCGGGACTCCGGGCGGATCTTCCTGGAGGCCGCCCCGGCGGGCATCGACCCGGACGCGGTGGCCGACCGGATGGTCACCGAGCCGCTGGTCGAGGAGATCCACGACCTGCACATCTGGGAGATCACCTCCGGCCAGCCGGCCCTGTCCGCGCACATCCTGGTCACCCCCGGCGGCGACTGCCACGCGGTGCGGCGCTCCCTGCAGCGCCGGCTCTCGGAGGAGTACGGCATCACCCACTCCACCCTCCAGGTCGACCACGTCGGCGAGGACGAGGCGGGCGCGCTGCTGCAGATCACCACCCCGGCCGACTCCACCGTCGAGCACTGCGCCGACGCCCACGGCCCGGTCCACCGCGCCGGACCGCACGAGCACTGACAACACCCGTCCGTCACCGCGGTGCGGCATGATGCTGAGTCGTGACCGCACCGCGACTGATGCTGCTCGACTCCGCCAGCCTGTACTTCCGGGCCTACTTCGGCGTACCGGACACCCTGCGCTCGCCGCAGGGTGAGCCGGTCAACGCCGTCCGTGGGCTGCTGGACTTCATCACCAGACTGGTCCACGACCACCGGCCCGACCAGTTGGTGGCCTGCATGGACGCCGACTGGCGCCCCCAGTGGCGGGTGGACCTCATCCCCTCCTACAAGACCCACCGGGTCGCCGAGGCGGCCGAGGACGGCGAGGAGGAGGTGCCCGACACGCTGGCCCCGCAGGTCCCGGTGATCGAGCAGGTGCTGGACGCGCTCGGCATCGCCCGGGTCGGCTCTCCCGACTACGAGGCGGACGACGTGATCGGCACGCTCACCGCCCGCGCCGCCGGGCCGGTGCAGATCGTCACCGGCGACCGCGACCTCTTCCAGCTGGTGGACGACGCCCGCGGGATCACGGTGCTCTACCCGGTCAAGGGCATGGGCAACCTCCAGGTCACCGACGACGCGCTGCTGCTGGAGAAGTACGGCGTGCGCGGCGCCCAGTACGCCGACATGGCCGCCCTGCGCGGCGACCCGTCGGACGGCCTGCCCGGCGTCAAGGGCATCGGCGAGAAGACCGCCGCCCAGCTGATCAACGAGTACGGCGACCTCGCGGCCATCCGCACCGCCGCCCTCGACCTCGGCTCCGGGCTCACCCCGGCCCGCCGCCGCAACATCGTCGAGGGCGCCGGCTACCTCGACGTCGCCCCCAAGGTCGTCCGCGTCGCCGACGACGCCCCGCTGCCGGACTTCGACCCGGCCCTCCCCCGCGAGCCGCTCTACCCGATGACCCTGGAGGAGCTCTCCGCCCGCTGGGGCCTCGGCACCTCCCTGGACCGCCTCCTGGAGGCCCTCGCCACCCGCTGAGCCCGAATCCTCGCAGGGGCCCGCACGTTCGCGTCGAACGTGCGGGCCCCTCGGCGTTCCGGGCCTGCCGTCCCCAAGTGCCCTTGACCGCAGCTCACTTTGCGATGCAAAGTTCATGGCACAGCAAAGCGATCGCGCGCGACAAGGGGTGGATCATGACGACAGAGCACCGGGCCGGCCCGGCCGAACTCCTCGCCGAGACGGAAGGGCTCCGGGTCCGGGCCCGGACCCGGCTGCGCGGCTCGGGGGTGCCGCTGCTCGGGTTCGGCCTGCTGGCCCTGGCCGCCGTGCCGATATCCGGCCAGGCCTACAACTTCGGCGCCAACGGGCGGTCCGTCACGTCCTATCCGCTCTTCGCGTACTCCGAGCTCATCGGCCTCTGCGTCCCGCACGCACCGGACGCCCCGTGCCTCGCCGGCGAGTTCGACGGAGCCGTCCTCCGCTTCCTGGCCTGGGGCGTCTGGTACGCGCTGCTCCCGCTCACCTGGCTGGTGCTGTCCCGCTGGTACCGGCGGCGCGGCGAGGCCCGCGGGATCGTCCCGCGCCGTGTCGGCTGGCTCGCCACCACGGTCGGCGCCGGCGTCCTGGTCGCCGCCGTGCTGGTCGCCCTGCTGTCCGTCCGCCGGGTGCCGTTCGTGCTCGACATGCTCGCGAACACCTACGCCTCACCCTGGTACGCGGTCGGAGCCGGCCTGATCGTCCTCGGGCTGACCGAGCGCAGCCCCCTGGTGGCCTCCGCCGGACTCGTCCACACGGCGCTGCTCACCGCCTACCTCGCGGCACCCTGGGAGAGCGGCTGGCTGCCGTGGCTCGACCGGGGCGACGGCGGCTGGGCCGACGGCCCGCAGCCGAAGGCCCTGCTGCTGGCGGTGGTCCTGCTGGCCGCAGGGCTGGCGCAGTGGACGGCGGCCCGCCGCGCACCGGGTGCATCCCGTACGGTCACCTCATGAGCGTTGCCGACGAAGCCGAGGAGCCGCACCCGACCCTGGTCCTGGACGACACCGTCCACCAGCGGGTCCGGCTGGGCATCCTGACCATCGCCCGCGAGGCCGACCGGGTCGAGTTCGGCTTCCTCAAGGAGCAGTTGGGCGCCACCGACGGCAACCTGTCCCGCCACCTCAAGGTCCTGGAGGACTCCGGCCTCGTCGCCGTCGCCAAGGGCTACGTCGGACGCCGCCCCCGCACCTGGGTCTCCCTCACCGCCCGCGGCGCCGAAGCCCTGGACCGCGAACTGCGCGCCCTGCGCGAACTCGTCCGCCGCCTCGACGCCGCCGGGCCCCGACACCCCCGGACGTAGGAAGTCGGCCGGGCCGACTTCCCGTGCGGCACTTCTCCGTCCCACCATCGGACCATGCGCCGAACCTTTCCGCCGCGGCAGCAGGGCGCTAAGCTGCGGCCTTCCGAGCCGGCACCCGACGAGCCGTGCCCGGTCGGTGCTTCGGGTCGCCCCTCACCCGGATCCCGCCGACCGCGGTGTGCCCCGTCCTCCTGGGTGCCGGGGAACTCTGAAAGGGATCTGATGGAGGGGCGAATGGAGTCGCATCTCGCACGCGCCGTGCGGACGGGCAGACGCCGGGCCGAGGACTTCTCCCACGGCTACCGGCGGGTGGCCCCCGGAGTCCTGCGGGTCAGCGTCGGGGCGGTGTACCTCTGGTTCGGGGTGCTCAAGTTCATCCCCGGGGCCAGCCCCGCCGAGGACCTCGCCACCCGCTGCATGAGCCTGCTGACCTTCGACCTGGTGCCGCCCGGCGTCTCGCGGCCGCTGCTGGCCCTCATGGAGGTCGCCATCGGGGCCGGACTGGTCACCGGGCTGCTGCTCCCCGTCGTCCTGGCGGTGTTCTTCGCGCACATGGCCGGGGTGTTCGCGACGCTCGTCCTGCTGCCGGACGACGTGTGGGTGCACGGCGTCCCGCCCGTCCCGACGCTGGAGGGGCAGTACATCCTCAAGAACATCGTGCTGATCGCGGCCTGCCTGACCGTCGCCACCCGACGCGAGGACCGGCCCGACCCGGCCCCGCGCGACGGCCACCTCACCGGCACCGGCCCCCGGGCCGAACACCGGGCGATGACGGGCTGACCGCGCCACCGGGCCGTGGCCTCGCCCAGGCCGCGAAAGCCCCGACGCCAGAGCCCGCCGCTCAGGCGGCGGCGCCGTACTCGCGCGTCAGCCTCCGGACTTCGGCGTCCTTGAAGGCCAGCACCTCCTCCACGATCCCGCTCTTCGGCAACTCGGCCACAGGAACGCAGAGGTCCATCCGCTGGATGCAGACGCCCACCATGTACTCCCCCTGATCGGTGAGGTACAGGCGGATGCCGTAACGACGATGTTCACGGAGACCTTCACACCATGGGAGACGGCGGCACGGATGGTCTGCTCCGCTGCCCGGATCTTCGCCTCGGCCAGACCCGCCGTCCTGAAACGCTCGGACTGACCGGCTTGGAGTTCTTCGGCGGTCGTGCCGAAGACCGACACGTTGACCCGACCGAGTCCGGCCGCGGAGCACTGCGCCATGACCTGCCGACCGCGCTCGCCGTTGCTGGTCATCCCGACGCTCAACCCCATGCCGGAGAGTGCCGCGACCAGCACGGGCACCTCCGTGTGGAGGGTGGGCTCCCCTCCCGTGAGGTGAACCTCGTCGGCATCGAAGGCCCTCGCCACGGTTCGCACTGCCCGCCGGAAGGACACGTCCGGGGCCATCCTCGCGGCGAGAAAGCCGACCCCGTTCGTCTCGCTGTAGATCGACACACGCCCGGTCCTGCCCGGGCCCGCGACGAAGGGCAGTTCGGTGTGGCCCTGGTTGTCGGCGGAGACCGGCGTTCCCTCGTTGTGGCAGAACGTGCAGGCCAACCCGCAGTCGTCGATCACCTTGATACGAATGGTCCGGTCCCGGACGACCCTGACCGCCGGACGATAGGTAACTGACAAGGCTCTTCTCCTGTCACTCGAACGTGAGCCGGGGGATCGCCTCGATGTCGATCCCGTACCGGCGGTAGACCTTGGTCGTGTTCTCGCTCGTCAGCTCCTCCAGAAGGAGCCTGAGCGCGAGGGCGGTCGCTTGGACGTGCTCGGCACTGTCGCCCTCGATCTCCACATACGGAGGGATCAGCGGCCAGTGGTCGATCTCGACGGCCGCGCCGCCGAGCGTCCAGGAGGACCGACGGTTCTCCTGGTATGCCTTCGGCTGGTAGCCGAGCTTGCCGAGGAGCGTGTTCGCGGCGTCGAAGTCACCGACGGTCGTCTCCGTCTCGGTCACGCCGTCGATCGCGTCGGAGTGGATCTCCTTGACGCACAGGGTGACGTCGGTGCCGGTGTCACGCAGCCGGACCCACGCATCCGGCCGGCCGGGGATGTCGTAGACGTAGCGGCGCTGGAAGCGGTCGACCACGTGCTCGGCCCCGGCCTCGGCGAGGATCACGCGGATCTCCTCCGGATCGACGTCGAGGATCTTCACTTCGAACTCAGTTGCGGTCATGGGGAATTGCCTTCCTCGATGCGATGCGGGCATACGAGCGCACGGTATCGGCGATGCTGCGAGCCACCTCATCAGGCGTGCGGTCGGTTCCGTCGACCCGCAGCAGTCCGAACGCCCGGTACACGCGGGAGCTTTCGGCCACGTTCGGCTCCTCCCGCCGGCGCCAGGAGCTCAGCGTTCCCAGCTCGGCCCGCCGACGAAGCCGCTCCTGGCGGACGCGTTCGTCCACCTCCAGCAGAATCGGCACGTGCGGGACGAGGACTCCCTCCGGGTACTCCGGCGCGCAGTCGTGACCCATCGCCCTGTGCGTGGCGATGGTGCGCGGGAAGTAGGACTCGACCACCACGGTCCGGCCGGCCTCGACAAGCGTGCGAGCGGTCTCGGACTTGATGTGATTGGCCATCAGCCACCAGTGGAACCGCGCCGGCAGGATGCCGACGGCGTCCACCTCCGCACGCGTGCGGGGGAAGGTCGGCAAGGTGTCGTCCGCGAGGTGGACGCCGTCAGCGAAGGCCGCGACCAGCGGGGCGACAGTGGTCTTCCCGCTCGCACTGAGACCGTCGATGGTGATGAAGAACCCTCGGGTCACGTCCATGTGAACTCCGTTTCCTGGTTCGGACTGTCATCGCGGCCCCCAGTTCCACGGGACCGGGTGGGCGCCGCGCAGGCACGCGATGCGATGGGCGGCCTGCCGGCGGGCGCCGGGGTCGAGCCGGGCACGGCGGACCGTGTCCATGACCGCGGTGAGGACGACGGTGTCGCGTACGGCCTGGTAGCCGGACCAGGCGCCGATGTAGGGGTGGTCCGGGAGCCGGTCCTCCCGCTCGTAGGAGAGGTAGGTGTCGGCGTAGGTCCGGTGGTCCTCGCGCGGGCCGGTGAGCAGTTCGGAGCGCCAGCGGGCGGCGACGAGGTCCCACTCGCGGTGGCCGCGGGTCAGCGGGCGGCGCAGGAGGAGTCCGACGTGGGTGCCGTCGTCGTGGACGGGGGCCATGCCGAGGGCGCCGAGAACGACGGTGTCCGGAGTCGGCCAGTCGAGGTAGTCCCATTCCTCGCGCAGCTGGGCCGCGCGTTCGCGCAGGGACCGGCGGGCGGTCTCGTCCAGCGGGGTGTCGTCCAGGCCGTCCAGCAGGGAGGCGAACGGGTCGTGCTCCCGCAGCCACGGAGCCGTCCCGGGGTCGATGCGATGGGTGAGGGCGGTCACCCACGCGGACAGGGAGGTGTCGGTGCTCGGCCTCCCGGGGTCCTGCCAGAAGGTCACGGCCCGGCCGTCGGCGGCCGCGCGGACCTCCGTGTAGTAGGCGGAGGTGACGGGGAGCAGGTGCTGCCGGAGGAACTGCGCGCCCTTGATGAGCGCCCATGCCTCGTCCAGGTCGGGGTGGACGATGGCGAGTGCGCGCGAGCGCGAGCCGAGCGACCACAGGTGGTTCGGGCTGTCACTGAGCAGCTCGGCCTTCGCGGGGTCGTCGCCGGTGGCCACGCAGGCCTGCGTCAGGGCCTCGTAGGAGGCCGCGATGTCCAGTCTGCGGGCCGGGCTGATGGTCTTGAGCAGCGTCTTGGTGCGCGTTCCGACGCTCACGGCGCAGTCCTCGGGTACGGAGTGGTTGGATGGACGGGAGAGACGGGCCGGCCCGGCCCCTGGGAACATTGACTCGCGGCCGGCGCCAAGGCGGTGCGTTCCCCTGGCCGTTGAGTCGGCCGGTTCGGCCTCGGAGCATTCCCGAGTACGTGCCCGGAGACGACCTTCACGCGGCGCTCAGAGGGTTGCGTGACGGCTTCCGGCTGCACTTCCGCCCCAGCGGCGGTGGCCTGGCCGAAGGTCTCCGGTTCCACGTCGAGTTCGAACCGGACGGACCAGCCGGTGGGCCGTCCCTGGAGGTCGAGCCGCTGGTGCCACCCGATGTCGTCCGCGTAGCCGTCGGCGACCACCAGCCCGCGGCCACAGGTCGCGTCGAGGTCGTCGATGGTGCTGTTCATCAACGGTTCGACCACGCTCGGGTCCGTCACGGTGATCCGCAAACGGCTGCGCTCCCGATCGGAGCCCACCTCGATCAACAACTCGGCTTCACCGCCAGGGCCTTGACCCACGGCATGCTTGATCGCGTTGTCGACGAACTCCGAAGAGCACACGCGGAGCGCGTACGCCCGGGACTCGTCGAGGACGATGCCGGCTCTCGCGACCTCCGCGGACAACAGGTTGCGAATCACGCCGATGGACGCGGTCGTGACCGTGGCGCTGAACTCCAGGACGCGCTTCATGGCTGTTCCTCCGGGCTGGACATGGGGAGGTGGTCCCGAGCCGTTGGCGGGGGTGGCGAGTGATGGTCATCGCGTGTTCGCAGAAACTCGCCGCGTCAGGGGCCGGGAGGAAAACAGAAATCCCGCAGACCGCGGTTTTCTAGGTCCGAGTGACCAGGAGGCGTATGCCGACGTCCTCAAGGTGCTTGCGCCGTCTATTGGCGGCAGCCTGGTCGCCGAGGTGCGCGATCGTGGGCAGCACCACGGCGTACACATCGCGCTGCTCCTCGATGCCGGCGATGAGGGCGTCCGGCTCGACGCCCTCATCGGTGATCACACCGACGAGGTGGAGTTCCTGCCGCTCGCAAAAGGCGTCGAGGACCCCGGTCAGAGCTCGCCGACGGGGTAGCCCCACAGCGACCGCTGTGCGGAGCAGCCCAATGACGACGGGCGGTGGGACCGACAGTTGCTCGGTGAGCATGCTGGGCGATTCCTTCCGGTCAACGGGGTCGTCGGCTTCCAGACTGCGGGAGGCGCCGTCGTCGCGGAATCGCGTGCCGTGGCAGTTCCGTGGCAGTTCCGCCGCACCACGACGACCTGCGGTGCTTCGGTGGCACCCCGGAGCGGGAGGTATGGCGATGAAAGGGCGGTGCTGGCGGCGTCCCGGCAGGAATTCGCGTTTGCGGGAGTCCTGCTGGAACGTTGGCGATCACACTGGCCGGCAGCCGAACTCGACGACCGCGGCCTCTACCTGTTGGCCCGGTCGACGGCTCTGGTGGGTGACCTCCGCCGTGATCAGGGTGCGCTGCTCGGCCCGCTGTCGGCGTCGGCGTCGTACGCCAAGGCCCGATTGTTGTACACCCAGCTCGACATTCGGATCGATACTCGGACCTTTCCGGTGACGTTCGCCTCAGCGCACGGGACCGGACTCGGGCGGCCCTGTGGGTGGGGACCTCGCTCGACAAGCTGGGCGAGCACGAACAGGCCATCGGCATCGCCGAGTCGGCGATCCGAGTGTTCGAGAACCTGGGTGAGGTGGAGGACTGGGCGACAGGCAACCAGAAGCTCGCGCTCGCGTACCGCGGTTCGGGGGATCTCGGAGAGGCGGTCCGGTTGATCGAGGTGGCGAGGACGAACACCAACGGTTCGGCGCCCATGCAGGACGTGCGGCTGACCACCGCGCACGGGCACATCCTGCTGAGCGACCGTGCGACGGTCGGGGAGGGGCTCGCTCTGCTGGACAGGGCCGAGGTGATGGCGGACAAGTACGGTATGACCCACCAGCGAAGGAGCATCCGAGGCATCCGGTCCGGATTCCAGCGGGCACGGTGCCTTCAGTGAGCGGGAGAAGAACGTGGCGGACACCCAGCAGTGCGAGATCACCGACCGGCAGTGGACGGACGCCACGCTGATCTGGGAATACCACCGGATGGGACACGAGCGGCGGCCGTGCGATGTGGCGATCGGTCTGGGCTGCCACGACCTCGGAGTGGCGGCCGAGACGGCAGCCCTGTACCTGGACGGCCTGGTGCGGAAGATCGTGTTCACGGGCGGGCCGAACCCGTCCCGGCCGGAGCTCTTCCCCCGAGGTGAGGCCGTGCACTTCACCGAGCACGCCATCGCCCTCGGAGTCCCCGAGCATGCGATCCACCAGGAGCCCCACGCCCGCAACACCGGGCAGAACATCCAGTTCTCCCGTGAGGTCCTGGAGGCGGCCGGCGTCGAGACGCGGTCGGTGCTGCTCGTGACCATGCCGTACATGGAGCGCCGGGCGTTCGCGACGTGCCGCAAGGTGTGGCCGGAGGCCGAGGTGGTGTGCACCTCGGCCCCGATGAGCCTGAACGACTACGTGAAGAGCATTGGCGACGACAGGCTCGTGATCGACAGCCTCGTGGGCGACCTCCAGCGGGTGATCGAGTACCCGAGGCTCGGGTTCGCCGTCGCCCAGGATGTTCCGGAGACGGTTCATGATGCGTACCAGCGGCTCCTGGCCGACGGATTCGACAGCAAGATCCTCAGCTGACGCGGCGCCGCCCTCCGGGCTGGTGTGCGCCGTCCACCAACCCAACTTCCTCCCCCGACTGTCCACCGTGGCGAAGCTGGCCGCCGCGGACGTCTGGGTGGTCCTCGACGATGTCCAGTTCAGCCGCCGTGACTACCAGCACCGGGCCCGGCTGGGGCCGGTCGACGGTACTGGCCCGGCCCGGTGGCTGTCCGTCCCCACGCACCTGCCGGCCGGAAGGTCGACACTGATCCGCGACGCCCGCACCGTCGACGCCCCGCGCAGTATCCGTCGGCTGGAACACGTCCTCCGCCGGCATTACGGGGTCAGTCCCTTCTGGCCTCGGTTGGCGGCGGACCTGCTGGGGCTCCTGACACTCTTCAGGCGTACCGATCGGACGGCGCATGTCGCCGAAGCATCCACCCTGCTACTGCTCCGTGTGCTCGGCTGGTCAGGAGCGACGGTACGCAGCAGCACCCTGTCCGCCGGATCCGGGCGGACGCAGCGCCTCGTGGACCTGTGTCGGGCAGTCGGCGCGGATACGTACCTGTGCGGCACAGGCGGCAGCAGGTACGTCGAACCGGACCTGTTCACGGCCGGACGGGTCGAACTGCGGCAGTTCAGCGTGCCGAGCACGGGAGTGTGGGCCGGTGCCCGGCAGGTCAGCGCACTGCACAGCCTGATGGTGCACGGGCCCGACAAGGTGAAGGCGGTCCTCGAAATGGTGTGAGAGGTGTTGGCGCCCTCACCCGGGGCGAGCGAGGGCGCTCAGGCCACCCACGGAGGTCTGATCCGTCGCAGGAAGTCGACTCAACCGACTTCCGCACAACTTCACCCAAGTCCGTTGCCGCTTCGGCTGGCCGAAGCGGCAACGGAAGAGACCTCGTCCGTGGAATCGTCAGAATCTCCCGGCCATTCCTCACAGGTCTCGTCTGCGGCCACGATGCCGTTGCCCCTGCTGTCGGCCGGGGCAACGGCATCTCTTCTTCATAGGAAGTCGGCTGGGCCGACTTCCTATGCAACGCCGTGGAAGCCCCGGCGGCGAGGCGAAGCCGAGGCCGCATTGGGGGGTGGGGGTGGGGGTGGGGGTGGCCGAAGGCCTGGCGCTTCCCCACCCCCTCATCGTTGGGAGAGCGAAGGGGCCCGCGCGCTCGGGTGAGCGGGCCCCTTCGGGTGTCCGGCTAGCCCACGGAGGAGTAGGCGATGATGCCGCGGCGGAGGCCGTCGACGGCCTTGCGGGCGGTCCGGCGGAGTTCGACGTCCTCGCCGGCGGCGTCCTGGATCTGGCCGAGGACGTCGATCAGCTGCTTGGTCCAGCGGACGAAGTCGCCGGCCGGCATGTCGGCGTCGCGCAGGACCTGGTCGAGGTTGTGGCCGAGCGCCCAGCGGTAGGCGACCCAGGCGAAGCCGAGGTCGGGCTCGCGCTGGCCGACGCCCTCCGCGGTGTTGACCCGGTGCTGCTCCTCCAGGGCGTCCAGGTGGCCCCAGATCCGGACCATCTTGCCGAGCGCCTCCTTGGCCGCGCCTTCCGGCACCCGGGGGGCGCCGGCGTCGTCGGACTGGCGGGCCTCGTACACCAGCGCCGAGGCGCAGGCGGCGAGTTCGGCGGCGGCCAGGCCGCTCCAGACGCCCTCGCGGATGCATTCGGAGGCGAGCAGGTCGAGCTCGCCGTACAGTCGGCCGAGCCGCTTGCCGTCGTCGGTGACGGTGTCGCCGTGCAGGTAGCCGAGGTCGGTGAGCAGTCCGCAGACCCGGTCGAAGGTGCGGGCGATGGTGTGGGTGCGCGAGCGCATCCGGCGTTCCAGCAGTTCGGTGTCGCGGTGCAGCCGGTGGTAGCGCTCGGCCCAGCGGGCGTGGTCCTCGCGGTCGGAGCAGCCGTGGCAGGGGTGCTGGCGCAGTTCGGTGCGCAGCCGGGTGATCTCCGGGTCGTCGGCGGCCGCGGCGCGGCCGCGCCGGAACCGCTCGGGCTCCAGGTGACCGGCCTTGGTGCGCAGGGCCGAGGCGAGGTCGCGCCGGGACTGCGGGCTGCGCGGGTTGAAGGACTTGGGGATGCGCAGCCGTTCGATCGCGACGACCGGGTGCGGGAAGTCGATCATGGCGAGCCGCTTGACCTGCCGCTCGGCGGTGAGCACCACCGGGCGGGGGCCGTCCTGGTAGTCGGGGTGGCGCGGGCCGCCCCGGCCGGAGCGGTTGACCGGCGGCAGGCCCGGGTCGAGGACCAGGGCGAGGCCGGCGAACTTGCCGGTGGGCACGTGGATGACGTCGCCCGGCTTGAGCTGCTCGATGGACTCGACGGCGGCCGCGCGGCGCTGGCTGCTGCCCTCGCGGGCCATCTCGTTCTCGCGGTCCTTGAGCTTGCGGCGCAGCTCCATGTACGCGTCGAAGTCGCCGAGGTGGCAGGTCATCGACTCGCGGTAGCCCTCCAGCCCCTCCTCGTTGCGCTGCACCTGGCGGGCGATGCCGACCACCGAGCGGTCCGCCTGGAACTGGGCGAAGGAGGTTTCCAGCAGCTCGCGCGAGCGGTGCCGGCCGAACTGGGAGACCAGGTTGACGGCCATGTTGTAGGAGGGCCGGAACGAGGACTTCAGCGGGTAGGTGCGGGTGCCGGCCAGGCCGGCCAGCGCCTCGGGGTCGAGGCCGCGCTGCCAGAGGACCACGGCGTGGCCCTCGATGTCGATGCCGCGCCGCCCGGCCCGGCCGGTGAGCTGGGTGTACTCGCCGGGGGTGATGTCGGCGTGGGTCTCGCCGTTCCACTTGACGAGCTTCTCCATGACCACCGAGCGGGCGGGCATGTTGATGCCGAGCGCCAGGGTCTCGGTCGCGAAGACGGCCTTGACCAGGCCCTTCACGAAGAGCTCCTCGACGACCTCCTTGAACCGGGGCAGCATCCCGGCGTGGTGGGCGGCGATGCCGCGCTCCAGCCCGTCCAGCCACTCGAAGTAGCCGAGGACGTGCAGGTCCTCGTCGGGGATGTCGGCGCAGCGCTCCTCGACGATCGCCCGGACCCGGGCGCGGTCCGCGTCCTTGTTGAGCCGCAGGCCGGAGCTGAGGCACTGCTGGACGGCGGCCTCGCAGCCGGCCCGGCTGAAGATGAAGGTGATCGCGGGCAGCAGGCCCTCGGCGTCGAGCCGGTCGATGACGTCGACGCGGCTCGGCGTCCAGACCCGGCCGGGCCGGCCGTTGGGCATCGAGCGGCCCCGGCCGCGGCCGAAGCGGTCGCGCGGGTTGCGGTCGAGCTCGGAGCGGGCGAGCCGGACCAGCTCGGGGTTGACGGCCTTGCCGGGGTTCTTCAGGTTGTGCTTGGGGCGGCCGTCGCGGTCGGGGTCGGCGAACAGGTCGTACATCCGGTTGCCGGCCATCACGTGCTGCCACAGCGGCACGGGGCGGGTCTCGGAGACGATCACCTTGGTGCCGCCGCGCACGGTGTCCAGCCAGTCGCCGAACTCCTCGGCGTTGGAGACGGTCGCGGAGAGCGAGACGAGGGTGACCGACTCGGGGAGGTGGATGATGACCTCCTCCCAGACGGCGCCGCGGAGGCGGTCGGCGAGGTAGTGCACCTCGTCCATCACGACGTAGCCGAGGCCGTCGAGGGTGCTGGAGCCCGCGTAGAGCATGTTGCGCAGCACCTCGGTGGTCATCACCACCACGGGTGCGTCGCCGTTGACGGTGTTGTCGCCGGTGAGCAGGCCGACCTTGGCGGCGCCGTAGCGCTTGACCAGGTCCCCGTACTTCTGGTTGGACAGCGCCTTGATCGGCGTGGTGTAGAAGCACTTGCGGCCCGCGGCCAGGGCCAGGTGCACGGCGAACTCGCCGACGATGGTCTTCCCGGAGCCGGTGGGGGCGGCGACCAGGACGCCGGATCCGGCCTCCAGCGTCTCGCAGGCCTCCAGCTGGAAGTCGTCCAGCGGGAAGTCGTACAGCTGCTGGAAGCCGTACAGGGCGGTGGCCTGCTCCTTGGCCCGGCGACGGCTGGCCGCGTACGCCTCGGCGGGGCTGAGCTCCTGGTCGTCCTGGGGCTCTGGATCGGGGGTGTTCATCGCCGTCCGGGTGTGGTTGGTGTGATCTCGCATCTCAGCGAGAGGTTACCCGGGAGGAGTGACATCGATAGCACCGTTTTTCCGTGACCTGGACGACCGGGACCACCGGTACCACCGGCGGCTGGCCCCGGCCCCGGCCCCGTCCCCGGGGCTCAGCCCTTCAGCAGCTCCACCAGCCCGTCCGCCAGCCGCTCGTACTCCTCCGGCCGGTTGTACAGCTGCGCGCTGACCCGCAGCACCCCGCCGCCGGCCCACGGGCGGACGGCGATCCGGGTGCCGAGCCGGTGCCACACCTCGGCCATCAGCGCCTTCACCTGCGGCTCGGTCTCGCCGAACCCGTCCGGCAGCCGGACGGTGCTCATCCAGACCCCGGGGGTCGAGGGCAGCGGCGCCAGGCCGGCCCGCTCGGCCAGCACCCGGCGGCCGTACGCGGCGAGGGCGGTGTTGTGGGCGGCCACCTCCGCGTGGCCGAGGTCGCGCAGCAGTTCGAAGCCGGCCGGGGCGGCCAGCCAGGGGGTGTAGTCGCAGGTGCCGCGCCACTCCACGTTGCCCGGGAAGCCCTTGTCGTGCTCCCAGGACAGTGCCAGCGGGCGCACCCGGGCGGTCCACTCGGGGCGGACGGCGAGCACGCCGGTGGCGCGCGGGGCGAAGGCCCACTTGTGCAGGTTGCCGAACCAGAAGTCGGCGTTCGGATCGATCGGGGCGGGCAGCATGCCGGGGGCGTGGGCGCCGTCCACCACGGTGGTCACGCCGCGGGCGCGCAGGTCGGCGAGCAGGGCCGGGCCGGCCACCAGGCGGGCGGTGGGCGAGGTCAGCTGGTCCAGGATCGCGACGGTGGTGCGTCCGTCCACGGCGGCGAGCACCGCCTCCCGGACGGCCTGCTCGTCCGGGGCGTCCAGCGGCACCTCGACGACCACCACGTCGGCGCCGGTCTCGGCGGCCTTGCGGACCGCGGCCCGGGTCACCGCGCCGTAGCCGTGGTCGGTGACCAGGATCCGGTCTCCGGGGGCGAACGGGATGCTGTCCAGGGCGATCGCGACCGCCTCGGTGACGTTGGCGACCAGCGCGAGCCGGTCCGGGTCGGTGTCCAGCTCGGCGGCGAGAAGGGCGCGGGCGGCGGCGATCCGGGCGGGGAGGTCGGCGAAGAAGCCGTCCGGGTCCCGCTCGTGCTCGGTGCGCAGCCGCTCCTGCGCCCGCTGCACCGGGACGGGAACGGCGCCGAACGAGCCGTGGTTCAGGTGCGCGGTCTGCGGGGACACGCTGAACAGCCGGTCGGCGGCGGGCAGGGGGGCCGGGGGTTCGGCGGTCCGCAGGTCCTCGGTCACGGTTTCCTCCGCTGGCCGGCGCACCGGTGGTCGGCGCGCCGGTGGCTCGACGTCTCGGCGGGCCGGTCGGCACCGGCACGCACTGATGTGTGACATTTCACATGACAGACTACTGGTCGGGGCCCACACCTCGCGACCACCATCGGGCCGTGACCAACACCGACGCCTTCCTTGCCCTCAGCGCCCGTACCGGCCGGTTCGCCTTCGGCGCGCCGCGTGCGTACACCCTCGCCGAGGACGGTACCCGGCTGCTGCTGCTCCGCTCCACCGGTCCGGAGGATCCGGTCGACCGCCTCCACCTGCTCGACACCGCGACCGGCGAGGAGCGCCTGGTCGCCGACCCGGCCGCGCTGCTGCCCGGCCGCACCGGCCGCCGCGACGACCTGCCCGTCGTCGAGCGCCGACTGCGCGAGCGCACCCGGCTGGTCGCCGCCGGCATCGGCACGTACGCCGCCACCGCCGACCTCGCCACCGCCGTCTTCACCCTGGACGGCCGACTGTTCCGCACCGACACCACCGCCGGCACCAGCGACGAACTCACCGTCGCCGGGCCCGCGTTCGACCCCCGGCCGGACGCCACCGGGCAGCGCGTCGCCTACGTCGCCGAGGACGCCCTGTACGTCACCCCGGCCCTCGAACCGTTCTCCCCCGCCGACGGCGCCCGCTGGGGCGTCGCCGAATTCGCCGCCGCCGAGGAGCTCGGCCGCTCCCGCGGCCACTGGTGGCGCCCGGACGGCGGCGCGCTGCTGGCCGCCCGGGTGGACGAATCCGCTGTCCCCCGGCGCTACTTCGCCGACCCGGCGCACCCCGGCGAGGCCCCCGAGGACTTCGCCTACCCGCAGGCCGGCGGCCCCAACGCGGACGTCCAGCTCTGGGTGCTCGGCCTCGACGGCACCCGGGTCCGACTGCGGTGGGACGCCGAGGAGTTCCCGTACGTCTGCGCCGCCTCCTGGGCCTCCACCGAGGAGGTGCTGCTCACCGTCGCCGACCGCCTGCAGCAGAACGTGCTGCTGCTGAGCGCCGACCCGGCCACCGGAACGAGCACCGAACTCTCCCGCACCACCGAGGAGTTCTGGGTGGACGACCTGCCCGGCACCCCCGCCCGGCTGGCCGACGGCCGACTGCTCACCGTCCACGACACCCCGCAGACCCGCGGCCTCGCGCTGGACGGCAAGCCGCTGGACACCACCGGCCTGCAGATCCGCCGGGTCGTCGGCCGGCTGAACGGCCGACTGCTCTGCGAGACCGGCGAGGGCGACCCCTTCGACCAGTACGTCCACCTGGTCGACCCGGACGGCGGCGCCCCCGAGCCGCTCGCCTCCGGCCCCGGCACCCACACGGCCCTCGCCGCCGCCGACACCCTGCTGCTCACCTCGGCCGGCCCGGAGGGCGTGCGGCGCGTCGTCAGCCGCGACGGCCGCGAGCTGCCGCTCACCGACCACAGCGCCGCACTGCCCCACCGGGTGGAACCGCGACTCGCCCGGGTCACCGGGCGCGCCCTGCCCAGCGCCGTGGTCTACCCGCGCGACCACGTCCCGGGCCGGCGGCTGCCCGTCCTGCTGGACGTCTACGGCGGGCCCGGCTACCAGGCGGTGGCCAACGAGCCGCGCCGCTGGCAGCTCAAGCAGTGGTGGGCCGACCAGGGCTTCGCGGTGGTCACCGTCGACAACGGCGGCACCCCGTTCGTCTCCCCCGAGTTCACCCGCACCATCTTCCGCCGCTTCTCCCAGGTGGCGCTGGACGACCAGGTCGACGCCCTGCACGCGCTCGCCGAGCAGCACCCGGACCTCGACCTCGGCCGGGTGGGCGTGCGCGGCTGGTCCTACGGCGGCTACTTCGCGGCGCTCGCCGTCCTGCGCCGCCCGGACGTCTTCCACGCCGCCTGCGCGGGCGCCCCGCCCACCGACTTCCGGCTCTACGACACCGCGTACACCGAGCGCTACCTCGGCCTGCCGCAGGACAACCCCGAGGGCTACGCCGACGACTGCCTGATCACCGACGCGCCCGGCCTGACCAGG
The DNA here is from genome assembly GCF_042724755.1 of Kitasatospora sp. NPDC127067. NCBI lineage: Bacteria > Bacillati > Actinomycetota > Actinomycetes > Kitasatosporales > Streptomycetaceae > Kitasatospora > Kitasatospora sp. NPDC127067. The sequence goes on from NZ_JBHXEM010000035.1 coordinate 23,194, forward strand.
CCGCTGCTGCTGATCCACGGGCTGGCCGACGACAACGTCCACCCCTCGCACACCCTGCTGCTCTCCCAGGCGCTCACCAGGGCCGGCCGGCCGCACAGCGTGCTGCCGCTGCCCGGGGCCACCCACATGACCCCGGGCGGGCTGATGGAGCAGCTGGCCGAGGCCGAACTCGCCTTCCTGCGGGCGTCCCTGGGGTAGTCCGTTGCACCGCCCGGGCCGGGCTGCGACACTCCGCACGATCGCCGCCCGGTCCGGGCGGGCCAGGACGACGGGGAGAACGCGGATGAGGATCGACCGACCCGGCCCGGTCGGGCAGCGGCAGTGGACGCCACTGACCGCGGGCAACGCCGGACTCGCCTTCGGGCTGGAGCTCGCCCTGCTGGCGTCGCTCTGCTACTGGGGCTTCCAGGCGGGCCCGAACACCGGCCTGCGGCTGCTGTTCGGGCTCGGCGCGCCGGCCCTGGCGGCCGGCGTCTGGGCGCTGTTCCTGGCCGCGGGCGGGCCGGCCGTCCGGCTGCCGGTCGGTGCGGAGATCGTGGTCAAGCTGCTGGTCCTCGGCGCCGGCGCGCTCGCCCTGCACGCCACCGGGCGGAGCACCCTCGCTCTGGTGTACGGCGCACTGGTGGTGGTCAGCGTGGCCCTGGAGTACACCACCGGCTGACGGTCCGGCGGGCGAAGGGCGTCGTACCTCCTGGTGCGGCGCCCTTCCGCTTGCTCCACACCTCTTCCACGTGACCCGTCACATGTGAAATATTACCTGCGCTTCACCGACTGATGACCTGAAGGACCCCCATCCCCCCGAAAGGACCGGTCAGTTGCGCAGACTGTCCGCCGCCCTCGCCGCCGCGCTCACCACCGGCGCGATAGCGGCCACCCTGCTGGGCACCCCCGCCCAGGCCGCACCCCCGACCCCCGCCGCCCTCGCCGCGGCCCAGGCCGACGCCGAACAGGGCGCCGAGGCCCCGCCCGCCCCGCTGGCCCCGCAGGAGCGCGAGCGCCAGGCGCTGCGCGGCAAGGCCCTGGAGCAGCTCAACAAGGGATCCGTCGCCAAGAGCGCCGGCAAGCGGGCCCCGGCGAAGGTGAAGATCGGCAACGACTACGTCCAGCTCGCGCACCAGCGCACGGACAAGGTCTTCGTGATCCTCGCCCAGTTCGGCGACGAGGTGGACAACACCACCCAGTGGAACGGCCAGCCCCGCTACGGCGGCACCCCCGGCCCGGCCCACAACCGGATCCCCAAGCCGGGCAAGGACGACAACCACACCCTGTGGTCGCAGGACTTCAACCGCGACTACTACCAGAAGCTGTTCTTCGACGACTCGCCCGGCGCCGTGTCGATGCGCAACTACTACCGCACCCAGTCCTCCGGCCGGTACGACGTCGAGGGCACCGTCAGCGACTGGGTCACCCTCCCGTACAACGAGGCCCGCTACGGCAGCAACAAGGGCCCGCAGGGCTCCGGCGCCTGGACCCAGGGGCAGGAGTTCGTCCGGGACGCCGTCAAGGCCTGGTACGACGGCGAGATCGCCAAGGGCCGCTCCGCCGCCGACGTCAAGGCGCAGCTCGCCCAGTACGACGTCTACGACCGCTACGACCACGACAAGGACGGCGAGTTCGCCCAGCCGGACGGCTACCTGGACAACGTCGTCGTGGTGCACGCGGGCGTGGACGAGACCTGGGGCGGCGGCGCCCAGGGCGCCGACGCACTGTGGGCGCACCGCAGTTGGACCTTCCCGGACGCGACCGGGCAGACCGGCCCGGAGGGCAACAAGATCGGCGGCGCCCCCGTCGGCGACACCGGCCTGTACGTCTACGACTACGTCCAGGGGGGCGAGAACAGCGGCGTCGGCCTGTTCGCCCACGAGTACGGCCACAACCTCGGCCTGCCCGACCTCTACCCCACCAACGGCGGTGACAACAGCGTCAACTTCTGGTCACTGATGTCCTCCGGCTCGTACCTGGGCAAGGGCCCGAACACCACCGGCGGCTACCCCGGCGACCTCGACGCCTGGAGCAAGCTGCAGTTCGGCTGGCTCGACTACGACGAGGCGCAGGCCGCCACCCGCTCCACCCACGCCCTCGGCGTGAGCAGCTACAACACCGACCAGGCCCAGGCCGTCCTGGTCCACCTGCCGGACGGCACCACCCGCACCGACCTCGCCGACCCGTACGAGGGCGCCAGGCAGTGGTGGAGCGACACCGGCGACAACCAGGACAACTCCCTGACCCGGGACGTCGACCTGCGCACCGCCGCCGGTCCGGCCGCCCTGGACGCGGCGGTCTGGTACGACACCGAGCAGGACTACGACTTCCTGACCGTCGAGGCCTCCACCGACGAGGGCAAGCACTGGACCGCCCTCGGCGGCACCGTGGACGGCGCCCCGATCGGCAACACCAGCGCCAACACCCCCGGCCTGAGCGGCGCGTCCGGCGCCTACAAGCAGCTGCACATCCCGCTGGACGGCTACCTCGGCCGGCAGGTCCGGCTGCGCTTCCACGTCACCTCGGACAGCAACACCCACGGCCGGGGCGTGCTGGTGGACGCCGTCAAGGCCACCGCCGGCGGCGCCGAGCTGTTCACCGACGGCGCCGAGAACGGCGCGAACGGCTGGACCGCCAACGGCTTCACCGCCATCGACGGCCGCACCGCCGTCAAGCAGCACCCGCGCGCGTACCTCGCCGAGAACCGCCGCTACACCGGCTACGGGGCGTTCCTGAAGACCGGCCCGTACAACTTCGGCTACAGCGGCGTCGCGGGCAAGGCCAACGTGGTGGACAACTACCCGTACCAGGAGGGCGTCCTGATCTGGCTGTGGGACACCTCGTACGGTGACAACAACACCAAGGACCACCCCGGCGGCGGGCTGATCCTGCCGATCGACGCCCGCCCGGCGCCGATCCGCTTCGCCGACGGGACGCTGGTCAACGGGCGCGCGCAGACCTACGACGCGACCTTCTCGCTCAAGCCGACCACGCCGTTCACCCTGCACAAGGGCGGCGTCGCGGTGCGCATCCCGTCGAAGCCGGCCGTCCCGGTCTTCAACGACCGCACCGGGGTGTACGGCGACCCGGCCACGCCGCAGCTGACGGTGAAGGTGCCGGACACCAACACGAAGATCGAGGTCGTCCGGGAGTCCCAGGGCGGGAAGATCACCACCGTCCGGGTGGGCCCGGCCTCCTGAGCCGGGAAGCCCCCTGGAAAAGGCCCCGGATCCCCCGACGACAAGGGATCCGGGGCCTGCTCGTACCCGCCGCCACGGGGCCCGCCCGTACCCGCCCCGGCTCAGCGCCCGAGGCTGCGGGCGGTGCGCGCGGCGGTGGCCACCCCGAGGACGGTGATCGCGGCGATCCCCAGGGTCATGTACCGGGCCGAGTCGACCGGGGTGTCCCCGCCCAGGTTGACCAGGGTGCCGGCCAGCGCCGAGGTCACCGAGAAGGCGATCAGCTGGGTGGTGTTGATCGCCGCGGCCGCCTTGCCGCCCTCCGCCGGGTCGCCGCTGCTGCGCATCGCGGCCACGCTGAGGTGCGGGAAGGCCAGGCCTATCCCGGTGCCGGCGCCGAACAGCGCCACCGCCCACAGCAGCACCCGCGGCCCGGAGGCGTGCCCGGTCTGCGTCAGCCCGTAGACCAGCAGCCCGCCGACCAGCACCAGCGGTGCGGTGCGGATCGCCAGGGCCCGGCCGCGGGCCGTCCCGATCCCGACGCTGAACAGCTGGGCGGTGGTCCAGCCGGCCGAGGTCGTGGCCCCGAGGAACCCGGCCACCAGCGGGGAGAGGCCGCCCAGCTGCTGGCCGAACAGCGGGATGAAGTTCTCCGTCACCACGCCCGCGCAGAGCACCGCGACGGTCAGGTAGAGCCACTTCAGCGGGTTGCCGGCCCGGTAGGTCTGCTGCGGCAGCACCGTGGCCGCCCCGCGCCGCTCGGCCGCCACGAAGCCCACCAGCAGCGCCAGTCCGGCGAGCAGGCACAGGGCCGTCGGCCAGCCGCTCGGCACCGTCGAGCTGACGCTGAAGGCGGCGGCCGCCAGGGTGAGCAGCAGCAGCGAGGGCAGCGGCACCGGGCCGCTGCCGTGCCCCGCGCCGGGGCGCCCGGGCAGCACCCGGCGGGCCAGGACCGCCAGCACCAGCGCGGCGACCAGCAGCAGGACGTACGCCCCGCGCCAGGCGCCGAGCTGGGCGAAGAGCCCGCCCAGCGACGGTCCGACCAGGGTTCCGACGCCCCACATCGCGGAGACCAGTCCGGCCGCGCGGGTCCACAGCCGCTCCGGCAGGGCGCTGCGGATCACGGCGTAGCCGAGCCCGGCCACCAGCCCGCCGCCGAGGCCCTGCACCACCCGGCCGAGGATCAGCGCCGCCATCGACGGGCTGAGCGCGTTGACCACCGCGCCGGCGCCGAAGACCAGGAAGCCCAGCACGTAGGCCCGGGCGGCGCCGAGGCGGTCCAGCAGCCGGCTGACCAGCATCGAGGCGATGACGGCGGCCATCAGGAAGCCGGTGGCCACCCACGCGTAGTACCGCTCGCCGCCGATGTCGGCGACGATCGAGGGCATCAGGGCGGCGGTGAAGTAGAGGTTCATCGCGTACAGCGCGACGCCGCCGGCCAGGATCGAGGCGGAGGCGGCGTAGCGGCGGGAGAAGAGTTCGCGCCACCCGCCGGGGGCTCCCGCGGACGGCGACTCCGACGGGTAACTGTCCAGCTCGGCGGTGGTGGTGTCGTTGTCGACGGCAGCTGATTCGGTCACGTCCGGTACGCTAGGACTTCAAGAGAACTTGAAGTCAAGGAGCCGCCATGACCACCGCGCCGGTCGATCTGCTGAGCGTCGGCGAGGTGGCCCGGCGGGCCGGGATCGCCACCTCGGCGGTGCGCTTCTACGAGGACCAGGGGCTGATCTCCTCCGAGCGCACGACGGGCAACCAGCGGCGCTACCGGCGGCACGTGCTGCGCCGGATCTCGCTCATCCTGGTCGCCAAGCGGCTCGGCATCCCGCTCTCCGAGGTCGCCGAGGTGTTCACCGGCCTGCCCGAGGACCGGATGCCCGGCAAGCACGACTGGGAGCGGATCTCCCTGCGCTGGGCCGAGCAGCTGCGCGCCCGCCGGGCCGAGTTGGAGCGGCTGGAGGACGAACTGACCGGCTGCATCGGCTGCGGCTGCGTGTCGCTGCGCCGCTGCCGGGTGCTCAACCCGGGGGACGAGCTGGCCGCCGAGGGGCCCGGCCCGCGCCGGCTGCTGCCGGAGGAGGGCCTGCTGCCCGCCGAGGAGTGAGCGGGCAGCAGGAGCGAGCGCGGAGAGTGGGCGGGGAAAGGGTGGAACCCGGCCGGACGCGGCCCTCGCAGGGTTCCCCGCCGCGTCCGACCGGGGGCTTGTGCGGCCTCAGGCCTCCGGGAAGTGGCAGGCGGCCTGCCGCTCGCCGGGCCCGGCGATCCTCAGCAGCGGCCGCTCGGTCCGGCAGATGTCCTGGGCCTTGGGGCAGCGCGGGTGGAAGGTGCAGCCGGGCGGCGGGTCGGCCGGGCTCGGCGGGTCGCCGAGCAGCACGATCCGCTCCCGGTTGCGCTCCGCCTCCGGGTCGGGCAGCGGGACGGCGGACAGCAGCGCCCTGGTGTACGGGTGCGCGGGAGCGCCGTACACCTCGGCCTTGTCGCCGATCTCCACGATCCGGCCCAGGTACATCACCGCGACCCGGTCGCAGACCCGCTTGACCACCGAGAGGTCGTGCGCGATGAACACGTACGCCAGCCCCAGCTCCTTCTGGAGCCGCTCCATCAGATTGACCACCTGGGCCTGGATGGAGACGTCCAGCGCGGAGACCGGCTCGTCGGCGATCACCAGCCGCGGCGAGGTGGCCAGCGAGCGGGCGATGCCGATGCGCTGGGCCTGGCCGCCGGAGAACTCGTGCGGGTAGCGGTCCAGGTGCTCGGGGATCAGCCCGACCAGCTCCATCAGCTCGCCGGCCCGCTTGCGCGCGTCCGCCGCGCTCCCGCCCTGGACCAGCAGCGGCTCGGAGATGATCCGGGCCACCGTCTGGCGGGGGTTGAGCGAGGAGTACGGGTCCTGGAAGACCATCTGGAGGTCGCGCCGGTGCGGGCGCAGCCGGGCCTGGGAGAGCCCGCCGATCTCGGTGCCGTCGAAGGTGACGGTGCCCGAGGTCGGGTCGAGCAGCCGGACGATCATCCGCCCGGTGGTGGACTTGCCGCAGCCGGACTCGCCGACCAGGCCGAGCGTCTCGCCCGCGCCGACGTCGAAGCTCACCCCGTCCACCGCCCGGATCGGCGCCCCGGGCCGGCCGGTGCGGCCGCGCCGGCCGGGGAAGGTCTTCACCAGGTCCCGGACGGACAGCAGCGGCGCGGTCGCGCCCTTCGTCGACGGTGTGGTCATCACAGCACCCCTTCCGGCACCAGCGGCAGGTGGCAGGCGGCCTGGTGGCCGGGGGCGAGCCGGTCGAGCACGGGGCGCTCGGCCAGGCAGCGGGTGTGCTCCTCGGCGGACGCCGCGGTGGTGCGGGCGCAGCGCGGGGCGAAGGAGCAGCCGGGGGCGGGGGCGATCAGCGACGGCGGGCTGCCGGGGATGGCCCGCAGCGGGGCGTCGTCGGCGTCGTCCAGGCGCGGCAGCGAGTCCAGCAGGCCGCGCGTGTACGGGTGCGCGGGCTGCGCGAACAGCCGGTCCACCGGGGCCTGTTCGGCGGCCCGGCCGCCGTACATGACCAGCACCTCGTGGGCGACCCGGGCGACCACGCCGAGGTCGTGGGTGATCATCACGACGCCGAGGCCGCGCTCCTGCTGGATCCGGGCGATCAGGTCGAGGATCTGCGCCTGGACGGTGACGTCGAGGGCCGTGGTGGGCTCGTCGGCGATCAGCAGCTCGGGCTCGCAGGCGAGCGCCATGGCGATCATGACGCGCTGGCGCATGCCGCCGGAGAACTGGTGCGGGTACTCGTCGACCCGGCGGGCCGGCTCCGGGATGCCGACCTCGGCCAGCATCTCCACCGCCTTGGCCCGCCCGGCCTTGCGGTTGGCCTTGAAGTGCACCCGGTAGTGCTCGGCGATCTGCTCCCCGACGGTGTAGAAGGGGTGCAGGCTGGACAGCGGGTCCTGGAAGATCATCGCGATCCGGCGGCCCCGGACGGTGCCCAGCTCCCGCTCCCCGAGCCCGTTCAGCTCCTGCCCGTTCAGCCGGATCGAGCCGGTGACGGCGGCGCCGCGGTGCAGGCCCATGACGGCGAGCGAGGTGACGGACTTTCCGCTGCCCGACTCACCGACCAGCCCGAGGGTGCGCCCGGCCTCGACGGCGAAGGAGATCCCGTCCACCGCGCGGACGGTGCCGCGCGGGGTGTCGAAGGCGACCTTGAGGTCCTCGACCTCCAACAGCCTGGTCATCAGTACCTCACTCTCGGGTCGACGAACGCGTAGAGCAGGTCGACCAGCAGGTTCGCCGCGACGATGAAGAAGGCCGCGAGCAGGGTGACCCCGAGGATGACGGGCTGGTCGGAACGGGCCAGGCCGTCGTAGAACAGCCGGCCGACGCCGGGCAGGCCGAAGATCGACTCGGTGATGACCGCGCCGGCCAGCAGGCCGCCGAGGTCCATGCCGAAGATGGTCAGGATCGGCGTCATCCCGGCGCGCAGCCCGTGCTTGACGGTGACCGTCCGCGGCGGCAGGCCCTTGGCCCGGGCGGTGCGGATGTACGGCTCGGCCATCGCCTCGATCATCGAGTTGCGGCTCTGCCGGGCGTACATGGCCGCGTACAGCAGGGCCAGCGCGATCCACGGCAGCAGCAGGTTGGAGCCCCACTCGAAGGGGTTCTCGGTGAACTTGTGGTACGAGGGGTAGGGCAGCAGCCCGGCCGTCCTGACGACGCCCCAGATCAGCATGATCGAGGTGAAGTAGACCGGCAGCGAGGCGGCGCCGACGGACAGCACCATCAGCGTCTTGTCGACCGGTCGGCCCTTGCGCAGCGCCGAGGTGACGCCCGCGCCGAGGCCGAGGACCAGCCAGAGCACGGCCGCGCCGAGGGCCAGCGAGACGGAGACCGGCAGCCGGTCGGTGAGCAGGTCCCAGACCGGCAGCCCGTACTCGTAGGAGTAGCCGAGGCAGGGGAAGCCGCAGTGCACCGCGCTGGGGCCGGAGCCGTAGTCGCGGCCGGCGAAGATGCCGCCGAGGTAGGCGAGGAACTGGTCCCAGACCGGCTTGTCCAGGCCCATCGCCGCCTTGACGTCGGCGAGCCGCTCGGGGCTGCAGGTCTTGCCGCAGGCGGCCGCGGCCGGGTCGTTGGGCAGCAGGTAGAAGATGGTGAAGGTGATGGCGCAGATGGCGAGCAGGATGCCCGCCACACCGAGCAGCCGGCGGCCGAGGTAGAGGATCACGACCGGCCTCCCCGGGGGTCGAGGATGTCGCGCAGCGCGTCCCCGAGCAGGGTGAAGGCGAGCACGGCGACGAACAGGAAGGCGGTCGGGATCAGGAAGTAGGTCGGGTCGGTCTCGTAGTGCACGATGCTCTCGGCGATCATCTGGCCCCAGGACGCGGTCGGCGGGCGGACGCCCACGCCGAGGTAGCTGAGCGCGGCCTCGGTGGCGATCATGCCGGGGATGAGCAGGGTGGTGTAGGCGATGATCGGGCCGGAGACGTTCGGCAGGATCTCGCGGGTGAGGATCCGCCAGGAGCGCGCCCCGCCGACCTTGGCGGCCTCGACGTACTCGCGGTGCTTGAGCGAGAGGGTCTGGCCGCGCACCACCCGGGCGATGCCGGGCCAGGTGAACAGCCCGATCACCAGGGTGATCAGCAGGATCCGGTTGACGTCCTTGGCCACCGACATCATCGCGATCATGAAGATCAGCGAGGGGAAGGACATCGTGAGGTCCATCAGCCGGGACAGCAGCGTGTCGACGCGGCCGCCGAAGTAGCCCGCCGCGATGCCGGCCAGGGTGCCGGCGATCACGACCACGGCGGTCGCGGTGAAGGCGATCAGCAGGGAGACCTGCCCGCCGTGCAGCACCCGGGCGAACAGGTCGCGGCCGCTGCCCGGTTCGACGCCCAGCCAGTGCCGGGCGCTGATGCCGCCGAAGTCGCCCCTGGGCACGCCGCCCAGGTACGGGTCGACGGCGCGCTTGTCGAACTCCTCGGGGGTCCAGCCGCCGAGCGCGCTGAGCGGTCCGGCCAGCGCCGTGATCAGGATCAGCACGCCGACGGTGATCAGCCCGAACCGGGCCGAGCCCTTGGCCCACAGCTGGTCCCAGACCAGCCGCCAGGGCCCGCGCCCGGCACTCTTCTTGGCGCCCCCCGCCGTGGCGTCGGCCACGGCGGCGGGCTCAGTGGTGGTACTCATCGCTGCCGGCCCCTCACTTGCCCTTGGCGGGGTCCTTGAGGCCGATGGCACCCAGGTCGAGCATCCCGGCGAAGCCCGAGTTGCCGAAGGCGCCGGCCACGTTGGTGCCGACCAGCAGGGGGCGGCGCTGCCAGATCAGCGGGACGGCCGGGGCCTTCTTCGCCAGGTCCTGGTCCAGCTGCTGCCAGGCCTTGTTGGCCTCGTTGACGTCCGTCATGGCCGCGATCTGGTCCATCCGGTCCATCGTGGCCTGGTCCTTGAACTGGCTCAGGTTGCCCTGGTTGCCCTTCTCCTTGATGGTGCGGCCGTCGAACTGGAACGGCAGGAAGGTCGCACCGGAGGGGTAGTCGGGACACCAGCCGCTGATGGTCAGGTCGGGGGCGTTCTTGATGTCGCCGACGGTGTCCTGGAAGGCGGACGGGTCGGTGGTGTTGATGGTGACCTGGACGCCGGCCTTGGACAGCGACTGCTGGATCGCCTCGGCACGGCTCTTGTCGCCGAGCGAGACGGTGAGCGAGACCTTGAGGTCGCTCTTGCCCGCCTCCTGGAGCAGCTTCTTGGCCTTCTCCGGGTCGCCGGCCGCCGGGACCTTCAGCGGGTCGGACTTGACGCCGCCGGTCAGCGAGGGCGGCAGGTAGGAGGTCGCCACGTCGGCCATCGCCGGGCCGCCGAAGGCCGTCACCTGCCCCTCGCGGTCGACCGCCCACATCATCGCCTCGCGCACCTTCGGGTCGTCGAAGGGGGCCTTGGCGGTGTTCATGTACAGCATGTCGGTGCAGCCGGTGACCTCGGCGGCCATCCGGGCCTTGACGTCCGGCTTGGGCAGCACCTTGGCGACGGTCTCGTGCGCCATCCACGGCATGTTGATCGCGTTGGCGTCGGCGCCGTCGCTGGCGATGATCCGGTCGTCGGCCTGGCCGCCCTTGATGCCCTGGGTGACCACGACCTTGTCCGGGTAGGCCTTGCGGACGGTGTCGGTGGCCGGGTCCCAGTTGGTGTTGCGGACCAGCACCAGCTGCTTGCCGCGGTCGTAGGTCTCGATCTTGTACGGACCGGAGGAGAACGGCCGGGCGTCGTACTGGGTGCCCTTCTCCTGGGACTGCGGCACCGGGGAGAAGGTCGGCAGCGAGACGGTGGAGGAGAACTCGGCGACCGGGCGCTTCAGGTGGAAGACGATCGTCCTGTCGTCCGGGGTCTCGATGCTCGCCAGGTGCTCGCCGTTCAGCGGGCCCTTGTAGTTCTCGCCGCCGGCCAGGTACTGGATCGCGTAGTCGGGGCCGCCGGTGAGGTCCGGGGAGTAGGACCGCTCGACGTTGTACTTGATGTCGGCGGACTTGATCGGCGTGCCGTCCTCGTACTTGAGGCCGTCCTTGAGGGTGAAGGTCCACACCTTGCCGCCCTCGGAGGACTTGCCGAGGTCGGTGGCGAGGTCCGGGACGATCTCGCTGCCCGCCGCGCCCGGCTCGGCCTTGAAGGTGGTCAGGGTGCGGTAGAGCAGCCGGGTGCCGAAGTCCATGTGCGGCACCACCCAGCTGCGGGCCGGGTCGAGGTGCGCGAAGTCCTGGTTGGTCAGGACGGTGAGGGTCCCGCCCTTGACGGGGGTGCCGCCGATGACCGAGCCGGACGCGGCGCCCGGGCCCTTGCCGTCGGAGGGGGCGGCGTCGCTGCCGCTGTCACTCTTGTCGTTGGAGCAGGCCCCGAGGCCGAGGGTGAGGGTCGCCGCGAGGGCCGCCGCGAGGGCGGCGTGGGTGCGCCTGGTCATGTGCAACTCCGCTGTGGGGGGCCCGATCCGCCGGATCTGGCCGCTGCGCTGTGTGACCCGTAACATAGTAATGTGAAATTGCACTGCACAAGAGGTGACGGCTCCCGTTACCGAGCTGTGTCCGTGCCAGGCATCTCCCCAGCCCCACCAAGGAGTTCACCGGTGACCCTTCCCCCGACCGGCCTCAACACCGGGAGCCACGACCTCCCGGTCTCCCCCGCCCTCGCCTCGTTCATGGGCACCCGGTGGGCCGCCACCCCCATTCCCGCCGACCTGCGCGTCCCCGGCCACGACCGCTTCCCCGGCCGCCGCGCCCGGCTCTCCACCGTCTTCCCCGGCGAGCGGCTGATCGTCCCGTCCGGCCGGCTCAAGGTCCGCTGCAACGACCTCGACTACCGCTTCCGCCCGCACAGCGCGTACGTCTGGCTCACCGGCCTCACCGGCGAGGACCAGGCCGACCACGTCCTCGTCCTCGAACCGGCCGGCCCCGAGGGCCACGAGCCGGTGCTCTACCTGCGCCCCCGCTCCCCCCGCGACGGCGGCGAGTTCTACCGCGACCGCCGCTACGGCGAGTTCTGGGTCGGCGCCCGGCCCGACCTCGCCGAGGCGGCGCAGCTCACCGGGGTGCGCACCGAACACCTCGACGACCTCGGCAAACTGCTCACCGGCCCCCAGCCGCCCACCCGGGTGCTGGTCGGCACCGACCCGCTGGTCGACGAGGCCACCGGGCGCCCGAACGGCGACCACCGGGACAGCGAACTGGCCGCCGTCCTCTCCGAGTTGCGCCTGGTCAAGGACGAATGGGAGATCGGACAGCTGCAACTGGCCGTCGACCACACCACCACCGGCTTCGAGGACGTCGTCCGCGCCCTGCCCACCGCACTGCGCCACCACCGCGGCGAGCGCTGGATCGAGGGCGTCTTCGACCTGCGCGCCCGCGCCGAGGGCAACGGCACCTCCTACACCACCATCGCCGCCTCCGGCGCCCACGCCTGCGTGCTGCACTGGATCCGCAACGACGGCGCCCTCGACCCGAACTCCCTGCTCCTCCTGGACGCCGGCGTCGAGACCGACACCCTCTACGCCGCCGACATCACCCGCACCCTCCCGCTCAGCGGCACCTTCACCCCGGTCCAGCGCCAGGCCTACGACCTCGTCCTCGCCGCCCAGAGCGCCGGCATCGCCACGCTGCGCCCGGGGGCCCGGTTCCGCGACTTCCACCGCGCCGCCATGCGGGTCATCGCCGAAGGCCTCGCCGACTGGGGCGTCCTGCCCGTCTCCGCCGAGGAGGCCCTCGCCGAGGACAACGGCCTCTACCGCCGCTACACCCTCTGCGGCAGCGGCCACATGCTCGGCCTCGACTACCACGACTGCGCCAAGTCCCGCGCCGACCGCTACCTCGACGGCACCCTGGAGGAGGGCATGGTCCTCACCGTCGAGCCCGGCCTCTACCTCCAGCCCGACGACGAGACCCTCCCCGCCGAACTCCGCGGCCTCGGCATCCGCATCGAGGACGACCTGGTCATCACCGCCGACGGCGCCCACCTGATGTCCGGCGCCCTCCCCCGCACCGCCACCGACGTCGAATCCTGGATGGCGGACCTGCTGCCCTGAGGAGGCAGCGGACGATCAAGCCACCTTGATCGTCCGCTCCCCTCGCCGAATCGTCACCTCGACCTCGCCGCCGATCGCCGCCGAATACGCCCGCAGGTTGTCCAGGCTGTCCACCTGCCCGTGCTCGATCTGCGACACCCGCGCCTGACTCACGCCCATCAGCGCCGCCACCTCCTTCTGGGTGAGGTCGGCCGCCTTCCGCATCTCGGCCAGCTCGTAGCCGCGAATCCGGGCCAGGTTCTCCTTCCGGATCCGAGCCCGGTCGGCCTCCGCCTCCGGCGAGGCCAACCAGGGGTTGATCCGCTGCGCCTCGGCCCACACCTCGGTCCAACTACGACCCTTCACGCTCACGCTCCCTTTTCCTCGACGTACTGCTCATAGCGAGCTTCCGCCAGCGGGATGTTGATGTCGTACCACCGGGACCACTCCCCGTTCTTGTCGCCGGCGACCAGGATGACGGGCCTCCCGCTCGACATCGAAAACGAAGAGCAATCGAACCTCGGAGCGCCCCACCGAGCCGGGCCGAAGCTCCTTCAGGTTGTGCAACTTGCTTCCATGAATCCGGTCCACCAGCGGGCGCCCGAGCAGTGGCCCCCTCCTGGCGAGCAACTCGATCGCGTCGGCGATCTGGTCGGCCGTGTCCGGGTCCTTGACAGCGATGTCCAGGAACCAGTCGTTCACCGGACCAATGAGTGTGATCTCCCATATGGAACCAAATTAAGTTGTCCCTTATACGTTACGCGCATTCCCGCTCAATCCACCCCTGCGAGGGACAACACGCCGAGTCCCGCGCGCCCCCGACGCCCTACCCCCGCGCCGCCCGCCAGAGCTCCGCGACGATCTGCTCCGCAGGCCCCGTGCGGGCCAGGTGGTGGGCGGTGCCGGCCCAGAGGTGCATGGCGGCCGTGTCGCCGCGGCGGGCGGCGGCGGCGCGCAGGGGGGTGGTGAGGCGGTTGACCTCGGGGTAGGCGGGCGGGGCGTACGGGCCGTGGCGGTCGATGAAGGCGTTGCGCAGGCCGCGGGCCGGGCGGCCGGTGAAGGCACGGGTGACGACCGTCTCCGGCAGCTCGACGAGCGCGGCCCGGTGGGCGGCCGCGGCCCCGGACTCGTCCGACCGCAGCAGGGCCGTGCCCAGCTGCACCGCCGCCGCTCCCGCCCGCAGGGCCGCCGCGACGGCCGGGCCGTCGCCGAGCCCGCCCGCGGCGATCAGCGGCAGCGCCGTCACCTCCCGCACGGCGGGCAGCAGGTGGAGCAGCGGCAGCTCCCCCGGCTCGTCCGTCACCCGGTGGGTGCCGCGGTGGCCGCCCGCCTCCGGGCCCTGCACGCACAGCGCGTCCATCCCGACCGCCTGCGCCGCCCGCGCCTCCTCCGGCGTGGTGACGGTGCCGATCTGGGTCGTCCCGGCCGCCCGCAGCGCCGCCGCCTCCTCGGCCGTCGGCAGCCCGAAGGTGTACGAGACCACCGGCACCGGGTCCGCGAGCAGCGCGGCCAGCTTGGCCTCCCAGTCGTCCCGGTCCGGCCCGTCCTCCTCCGGCAGCGTCACGCCCCACCGCTCGGCCTCGGGCCGCAGCCGCTCCCGGTAGGCGGCGACGGCCGCCCGGTCCCCGGGCGTGCCCGGCACGAAGAGGTTCACCCCGTACGGCCGGTCGGTCGACGCCCGCACCGCGGCGATCTGCTCGGACATCCCGGCGGCGGTCCTCATCCCGGCGGCCAGGAAGCCCAGCCCGCCGGCCCGGTTCACCGCCGCGACCAGTGCGGGCGTCGAGGGCCCGCCCGCCATCGGGGCGGCGATCACGGGGACGGCGAGCTCGTCGAGCCGGACGGTCATCGGGCGCTCCTCACACTGCTGCGGGTACGGAACACCCCCACCCTACGCTCGGCGGATCAGCCCCCGCCGCCGTGCCTCGCGCACCGCCGCCGTGCGCGAGTCCACCCCCAACTTGGTGTAGATGTGCACCAGATGGGACTTCACCGTGGCCTGGCTCAGGTGCAGCCGCTGGCTGACCTGCTGGTTGGTCAGCCCGTCCGCGACCAGCCCCAGCACCTCGGTCTCCCGGGCGCTGAGCGCCGCCGCCGGCGTCCGCATCCGCTCCAGCAGCCGGTCCGCGACGCTGGGCGCCAGCGCGCTGCGCCCGGCGGCGGCGGCCCGTACGGCCTGGGCGAGCTCCTCCGGCGGGGCGTCCTTCAGCAGGTAGCCGGTGGCGCCCGCCTCCAGGGCCGGCAGGGTGTCCGCGTCGGTGTCGTACGTGGTGACGACCAGGACCCGCGGCGCGCCCTCCCGGGCGGTGATCGCCGCGGTGGCCTGCGCCCCGTTCATCGCCGAGCCCGGCCCGAACTGGAGGTCCATCAGCACCACGTCCACGCCCGGTTCCGCCGCCAGTTCGACGGCCCGCTCGGCGGTGGCCGCCTCCGCCACGATGGCGAAGTCCGGCTCGCACTCCAGCACCGCCCGCAGCCCGGCCCGCACCACCGGGTGGTCGTCCGCGATGAGCAGCCCGATCACGGGCCGGCCTCCGGGGTGACCGGCAGCTGCACCGCCACCGTGGTGCCCTGCCCGGGCGCCGACTCCACCGTGAAGCGGCCGCCGAGCGCCCGCGCCCGGGCCCGCATCGAGGGCAGCCCGAACCCGCCTTCCCCGTCGGGGCGGCCGGCCGCCACCACCGCCGGGTCGAACCCGGCGCCGTCGTCGTACACGTCCAGTGCCACTTCGCCCTCCATGTAGCTGAGCGTCACGTCGGCCCGCGAGGCGCCCGCGTGCCGGACGGTGTTGCCGAGCGCCGACTGCGCGATCCGCAGCAGCGCGACCTCCTGCGCGGCCGGCAGCCGGACCGGGTCGCCGAAGACGTGCAGGTGGACGGGCAGCGTGCCGTGCGCCGTCGTCGTCGCGCACAGCCGCTCCAGCGCGACCGGCAGCGGGTCGCCGTCCAGCGCGGGCGGGGTGAGCGCCCGGACGAACCTGCGGGCCTCGTCCAGGTTGTCCTGGGCGGCCTGCCGCGCCTGCTCGACGTACCCGGCGGCGGCCTCGGTGCGCTCCGGCAGGGCCCGCTGGGCCGCCCGCAGCAGCAGCTGGATGGAGCTGAGGCTCTGCGCGAGGGTGTCGTGGATCTCCCGGGCGAGCCGCTCCCGCTCGGCCAGCACCCCGGCCGCGTGGTGCGCGGCGGCGAGGTCGGCGCGGGCGGCGGTCAGTTCGTCGATCAGCCGGCGGCGCTCCTCGCTCTCCCGGTACAGCGCCTGGTAGCCGAGCACGGTGGCGGTGGCGACGGCCGCGCCGAGCGCGGGCCCGATCGAGGCGGCGAAGCTGAAGCTGTGCTGGTGCCAGGACCAGGCGGCGATCGACGCGGCGGCGGTCAGCCCGACGGCGACGAGCCCACCGCGCCGCCCCAGCAGGTGCAGTTCCAGGAAGTACAGCGGGAACGCCAGCCAGACCCCGTCCTGGGTGGCGATCAGCACGCCCGCCCAGGTGGCGCCGAGCAGCACCAGCCAGAGTGCGGCCGCCCGGCGCGAGCGGCGCACGGCGGCCAGCTGCGGCCCGACGGTGTAGACGGCGGCCATCGCGGTGGCCGCGGCGGCGACGGCGGCGGGGTCGCCGCCCCGGTCGACGAAGACGGCCCGGGCGACGGCGAGCGCGAGCAGGCCCGCAACGAGCAGGTGCAGGCAGACCTGGAGGACGCGGGCGACGGGGGTGGTTCTGGATCGTTCGGTCGCCATCCGTCCAGCCTAAGTTCCGCGTCGGCGTCCGGCATCAATCAAAAGGTTGAACTCGGCCTCTTCCCTTTGATGCCCAGGATGCAATCCCCGGCGCGATGCCCCGGGGCCCCTCCGTCCGGGACGGTGGAAGAGTCGAAAACACCTGTGCAGAGGAAGGTTCACCGTGTTCGTCGCCTGGAGGGACCTGAGGTTCGCCAAGGGGCGGTTCGCCTTGATGGGGACCGTCATCGTGCTGATCACCGTACTGGTCGGCCTGCTGTCCGGGCTGACCGCCGGGCTCGGCCGGCAGAACATCTCCGCGATCACCGGCCTGCCCGCCGACCACCTGGTCTTCGGCAAGCCGGCCGACGGGCAGAAGCTCTCCTTCACCGATTCCCAGGTCACCCCCGACCAGTGGCAGGGCTGGGCCCGCGAGCCCGGCGTCACCTCCGCCCAGCCGCTCGGCATCACCACCACCAAGGCCGCCGCCGGGCAGCGCACCGCCGCGCTCTCCGCCTTCGGCGTCCCGGAGGACTCCGGGCTCGCCCCGCAGGGCACCCGGATCGCCCCCGGCCAGGCCGTGCTGTCCAGGACCGCCGCCGAGAACCTGGGCGGCCTCGCCCCCGGCGCCGAGTTCACCCTCGGCGGCCACCCGCTGCGGGTCGCCGCCGTCCAGGGCGACGCCGCCTACAGCCACACCCCGGTGATCTGGACCTCCCTCGGCGACTGGCAGCAGGCCGCCCCCGGCGGCACCGGCCACGCCACCGTCATCGCCCTCACCACGGCGAAGGGCGCCGACCTGGCCGCCGCCGACGCGCGCCACGGCACCGAGACCCGCACCCGCGACGACGCCCTCACCGCGATCGGGTCCTACACCTCGGAGAACGGCTCCCTCCAGCTGATGCGCGGCTTCCTGTTCGCCATCTCCGCCCTGGTGATCGGCGCGTTCTTCACGGTCTGGACGATCCAGCGCAGCGGCGACATCGCCGTCCTCAAGGCCCTCGGCGCCTCCACCCGCTACCTGCTGCGCGACGCCCTCGGCCAGGCCGTCCTGCTGCTGGTGCTCGGCACCCTGCTGGGCACCGCGGTCGCGGCCGGCTTCGGCGCGCTGATCGGCTCCGCCGTCCCCTTCGTCCTGGACGCCCCGACCGTCCTGCTGCCCGCCGCCGTCATGATCGCCCTCGGCGCGATCGGCGCGGCCCTGTCCATCCGCCGGATCACCTCCGTCGACCCGCTGACCGCCCTGGGGAGCGCCCGATGAGCTTGACCCTCGACCGCATCACCCTGACCTACCCGGACGGCGACGGCCGGCTCACGGCCCTGGACGAGGTCTCGCTGACCGTCCCCAAGGGCTCGCTCACCGCCGTCGTCGGCCCCTCCGGCTCCGGCAAGTCCAGCCTGCTGGCGGTCGCCGCCACCCTGATCACCCCGGACTCCGGGCAGGTCGTCATCGACGGCACCGACACCACGGGCCTCGACCGGGCGGAACTCACCGCGCTGCGCCGCACCAGGATCGGGATCGTCTTCCAGCAGCCCAATCTGCTGCCCTCGCTCACCGCGGTGGAGCAGCTGCAGGTGATGGCCCACCTGGACGGCCGCGCCCCGCGCACCGCCCTGCCCCGGGCCCTGGAACTCCTGGACGCCGTCGGCCTGCGCGACCAGGCCGCCCGCCGCCCGCACCAGCTCTCCGGCGGCCAGCGCCAGCGGGTCAACATCGCCCGCGCGCTGATGAACGACCCCACCGTCCTGCTGGTGGACGAACCGACCAGCGCCCTCGACCACGAGCGCGGCGCCGCCGTCCTGGACCTGATCACCGACCTCACCCACCGCCGGGCCACCGCCACCGTCCTGGTCACCCACGACCGAACCCACCTGACGGCCGTCGACCAGGTCGCCGAGGTCCACGACGGCCGGCTGACCCTGCCCGCGGCGGCGCTCTAGCCGACCAGCTCCGCCACCGACAGCGTCACCGTCGTCCCGGGCAGCGCGAACACCTGCCCGGGACGGTGCACCACCCACTCCCCGGGGAACCGCTCAAAGAGGGCCTCGGCCATCTCCACCGCGCTGCTCCGCACGGATGACGGCTACTTCTTGGCGATGAGCACGTCGTCCACCGAGAGCGTCACAGCCGCCCCGATGGACTCCGGCAGGGTGAAGGACTGGCCGGGGTGGTGGACGGCGTGCACCCGGTACTCCCCGTCCCGCGGTTCGGTCAGAACCATGACCTTCAGGTTCTTGCGGTCGACGATGACGTATGCGGGCACTCCTGCTTCGGCGTACAGCAACGGCTTGATCTTCAGGTCGATCAAGTGGTTCGACGACGTCACTTCCAGCACAAGCCTGAAAATCACAGGGTCGTAGCAGTTGCGCTCGATCAAGTGGTCGGCATAGTCGGCATCGACGATCGACATGTCCGGGACGGCGAAGTCCGACGGGCCGCCGGGCAGCCAGAGGCCGATCCCCTGGATCAATCGGGTCGTCTCGCCGTGGAGACCCGCGACGAGGAGCGGAATGCTGATGCTGGTGAGAGAGTCACCGTGTTGTCCGTCCGGAGGCGGTGTCACTGTGATCTGTCCTCCGAGGATCTCGACCCGGTGCCCCGCGAACTGCGTGGAGATCAGCTCGGCGGTTTCGAGCAGCGTCGGCTGCTCGAAAGGCTCTTCCACTGCTGCGGCGGACATGGAATTCCTCCTGGCTGCCGATGTCGAGAGCATCATCGTAGAACTCGGACGCCTCCCGGCGCCCGATCCTCGATCCTCACCCGGACGAGTGGTTCAGCTCCGGCGGGCCCCGAGTCGCAGGGCCGAGGCCTCCGGCTCGGCGGGCTTCTCGCCGCCGGCCCACAGCGAGCGGACGTGGCTGAGGTGGCGGGTCATGCAGGCCTCGGCGCCGGCCGAGTCCCCGGCGAGCATCAGGTCCAGCAGCTCCAGGTGCTCCTCGGCCGAGGAGACCAGCTCGCCGCGCTCGTCGAGCCGGTTGAGGCCGTACAGCCGCGAGCGCTTGCGCAGGTCGCCGACGACCTCGACCAGGCGGGAGTTGCCGGCCAGCCCCAGCACGTCCAGGTGGAACTGGCGGTCGGCCTCCAGGTAGCCGATCAGGTCGTGCTTGCGGGCCGCCGCGACGATCGCCTCTGCCTGCGGGCGCAGCCGTTCCAGTTGCTCCTTGGTGGCGGTGCGCGCCACCCGGCCGACGGTCGGGACCTCGATCAGGGCGCGGATCTCGGTGAAGTCGTCGAGGTCGCGGTCGGTCAGCTCGGTGACGCGGAAGCCCTTGTTGCGGACGGCCTCGACGAGGCCCTCGCGGGCGAGGTCGAGCATGGCCTCGCGGACCGGGGTCGCGGAGACCCCGAAGTCGGCGGCGAGCGCGGGTGCGGAGTAGACCACGCCGGGGCGCAGTTCGCCGGAGATCAGGGCCGCCCGGAGTGCGTGGGCGACCTGGTCGCGAAGCCGCTCCTGTACGGAGATCAGGGTGCGGGATTTGAGGTCGGCCATGGTGTTCCTCCGGGTGGGTGCAGAACACCAGCGTACAATGTCACGTTACGTTGCGTACGCGACAGCCGGTGATTCGAACACCCGTCACCGGCCCGCCGGGCCGGCCCTCCGTGACGCCGAATGCCATGGTGGCAGCGGCCGTCGGCCGTGACAACGGCCGACGGCACACGATCTTCGGGTCCGCACGGAGGGCTACGCCCGACGGAACCGGCCCACCAGGGTGCTCAGACCGGCCGCGCCGTCGCCGGCCGCCACGCCCCGCCGGACCGCCTCCGCGAGGACGGCCGGCAGGGCGCCGTCCACCCCGGAGGCCTCCGCGGTGTCCCGGACGTGCTCGATGCTCGCGAGTGCCATCGTCAGCCGGTCGACGTCCCCGCGGTGGTCCCCGGCGGTGATCCGCGGCGCGTAGAACTCGATCATCCGCGGCACCAGCGAGGCGGTGGGCAGGGCGTACGGCCGGAACTCCTCGGCCGAGATGCCGTTGGCCTCGGCGATCGCCGTGGCGTGCAGGTAGCCGACCATCGAGGACCAGAACAGGTCCATCTGGATCTGGTAGTACAGCTGCGCCAGCCCGGGGTCGTCGCCCCGGTAGTCGGCCCCGGTGAGCACCTCCAGGGCCGCCCGGTGCCGCTGGAACAGTTCGACCGGGCCGCTGTAGAAGGTGGACGACTCGGGGCTGCCGATGCCCGACGGCGGCACCTGCACCCCGCCGGTCAGGTGGCCGGCGCCGCGTTCGGCCAGCCAGCGGGCGGCCTCGCGGGCCCGCCCGGGAGTGTCCGAGCCGAGGTTCACGATCGTCCTCCCCCGCAGCGCCGGCTCGACCGACTCCAGCACCTCGAACACCGCGTCGTAGTCGGTGAGGCTGAGTACCACCAGGTCGTTCGCCGCCACCGCCGCCTCGGCGTCGGATGCGGCCCGCGCACCCCGGGCGACGAGCGCGTCGGCCCGCCCGGCGGTGCGGTTCCACACCGTGACGGCGTACCCGGCGTCCAGGAACGCCCCGGCCATGGCCTGCCCCATCGGGCCGAGCCCGATCACCGTCACTGATCGCCGTGCCTGCTGCTCCACGGACATGCGCTTCCCCTCCTCTGGAACGAACGCTCTATCCAGAGCGCCGGGCCGACGCTAGCACAGGACTGGAACGAACGCTCTACCCAGAATCTCGGCTAGGATCGCGGCGTGAACACGCCCGAGAGAGCCGACGCGAAAGCGAGCGCGAGGACGAGCTCGAAGACGAGCTCGAAGACGAGCTCGAAGACGAGCTCGAAGGCCGAAGCGAAGCCCGGCACCCGCGAGCGGATCGTCCGGGCCACCTCCCGGCTGCTGCAGCGCCAGGGGTACGAGGGCACCGGGATCAAGCAGATCTCCCGCGAGGCCGAGGCCACCCTCGGCTCCGTCTACCACTTCTTCCCGGGCGGCAAGCAGGAGTTGGCCGCCGAGGCGATCCGGCACGGGGACGAGGAGTTCGCCGTCCTGCTGCGCGCCGGGCTCGGCTCCTCGCCGGACCTGGGCGAGGCGATGACCTCCTGCACCCGGATGCTCGCCACGGAACTGCGCGAGTCCGACTGGCAGGACGGCTGCCCGATCACCAGCACGGCCCTGGAGACGGTCGGCCGGGTGCCGGTGATCGAGGAGGCGGTGACCGAGGCCTTCGCCAACTGGCGGGCCGTCGTGGCGGAACGGCTGCTCGCCGCCGGCATCGGCGAGCAGGACGCCCGCGAGCTGGCCGGCACCGTGATCAGCACCCTGGAGGGCGCCGAGCTCGCCGCCCAGGTCGCCCGCAGCGAGCAGCCGCTGCTGGTCACCGGCAAACACCTGGCCCGCCTGCTCACCACCTACGCCGACGACCGGGCCTGACCCGCGGCACCGGGCCGCCTGCCCGAAAGACGAACCGAAAGACGAACCGAAGGACGAGCCGAGAGACGGGCCCGAGAAGCCCGGGAGACGGCCGGAAAACGTGAGGAGCCGGCGCAGCGGGGGGTACCATCCCCCGTCGCCGACACCGGTTTCACAACACCCAAACAACGCCAGGACGAACGCACTAGTAGAAAGAAGCCGCGCGGT
>NZ_JBHXEM010000035.1:45136-58911 GCF_042724755.1 Kitasatospora sp. NPDC127067
CTATTCTTTACCTGTTTCCCGAGCTTTTGGCGGGGCCTGAGCTGCCGGGTAGCGGGCCGTAAACGGTGTGGTGCGGGCGTGGGGGGGCTCCCCTTCCCGCTGCGCCGACTCCGGTTTCACAACTCCCAACCACGGCCAGGAGTAACGCACTTGTCGATCGAAGCCGCGCTGTACGACGGCCGCCCGAACAACGGCCGCCGCACCAGCCCGAACCTGCTGCACCTGTCCACCGACCACGGTGCCGGTCTCGCCGACGCCCTGGCCGCGCACGCCCGCCCGTCCGACCACCGGCTCGGCCGGATCGACCCGTACGGCGACACGCTGTTCAACGAGCAGGACGCCGGCGCCGCCTTCGAGGAGGCCACCGCACTGCTCGCCCGCTGCACCACCGGGGAGCAGCGGGCGGCCGTCCGCGACCTGCGCAACCTGCTCGCCAACTGCGCCGCCACCCCGGGCAGTTGGCTCATGTTCCTCGGCGACTGAACCGCTAGGACGCGGCCCGGTACACCTCCGCCGCGACGGCCAGGTCCTGCCAGGCCATCCCGACGCTCTTGAAGAACCGCGGCCGCCCGTCCGGCACCAGCGCGTCGCCGCGCACCAGCTCGGAGAGGTTCCACAGCTGCCGCCCGGCCACGCCCGCCATCAGCAGGTCCCCGGCCTCCCGGCCCGCGACCGTGCGCGCCTCCACGTACAGCTCGGCCCGCTGGACCAGCAGTTCGTCGACCTCCCGCGCGTCCGGCTCGTGCGAGCCCACCGCGGCCACCGCCGCGTGCGCGGGCACCAGCGCGCCGTCGAACAGCGGCGTGCGCGCGGTGGTGCAGCAGACCACCAGGTCCGCCTCGCGGACCGCCCGCGGACCGCCGACCTCGGCCGTCAGCCCGAGCTCCCGCCCGTACGCAGCCAGCGCCTGCGCCCGGTCGGCGTTGCGCGCCACCACGGTGAGCCGGCGCAGCGGCCGGACGGTGAGCAGGGCGTCCAGGTGCCCGTACGCCTGCGGCCCGGAGCCGAACAGCACCAGGTGCTCGGCCTCCGGCACCGCCAGCCGCCGCAGCGCGGCCGCGGTGACGGCGGGCGTGCGCAGCGCGGTGAGCGCGGCGCCGTCCAGCAAGGCGAGCGGCTGCAGGGTGGGCCCGTCCAGCAGCAGGTAGCTGCCGGTGATCCGGGGCAGCCCCCGCTCCGGGTTGGCCGGCGCGACACCGGCGATCTTCACGCCCGCGTACGGCCCGGCGGCGGCCGGCATCATCAGCAGTTCCCCGGCGGGCACCGGTACGGCGGATCGGGCGGGTGCCGCCTCCGGGTCGAACCCGTCCAGCAGCACCCGCTCGATCGCCCCCACCGCACCGGCGGGCCCGACTCCGCCGGTCCCCGCCACGGCGTACTGGAGCGGCACAACCGCCGTAGCGGGCAGTGCGGTCGGGCTCGGGTCGCTCGGAACCACAGCGGCCCGGCCCACAGCGGTCCGGTTCTCGGCGGTCCGGTTCTCGGCGGCCCGGCTCTCGGATGTCCGGCTCACAGCAGGAACCCCGCTCCCAGCTCGTCGTCCGGCTCCAGGACGAAGCCGTGCTCGCCGGTACGGAAGGCCGCCCCGCCGACCTCGGTGACCACGCCCTCGCCCTGCGGGTCACCGCCCGGCAGGAAGCGGCCGGAGAAGACCGTCCCGATGATCGACTCGTGCCGCAGCGGCTCGCCGGGGGCCAGCCGCCCCTCGGCGGCGAGCACCGCCAGCCGGGCGGAGGTGCCGGAGCCGCAGGGCGAGCGGTCGATCTGGCCGTCGGCGAAGACGGTGACGTTCCGCTGGTTCAGCACCCCGTCCACCGAGGGGAGTTCGTCGTACAGCACCACTCCGTACACACCCGAGAGCCGGGCGTCCGTCGGGTGCGCGACCGCCTCGGCGCCGGCCAGCGCGGCCCTGATCTCCCGCCCCACGGCGGTGAGTTCGGGCAGTCGCTCCGGTTCCACGGCGAGCCCGAGGGCGGCCGCGGACACCGAGGCGTAGCAGGCGCCGGAGTGCGCCACGGCGACCTCCACGGTGCCGAGCGAGGTCTCCACCGGCAGCTTCAGCGCGGTCACCCGGCTGGGCACGTTGCGGAAGGTCACCCCGGTGGTGTGCCCGCCGGCCCGGTGCACCAGGGCGGTGACCCGGCCGGACGGCACGTCGATCCGCACCCGTGCCACGCCGTCCGCGGGGGCGGGCACCAGGCCGGAGTCCACGGCCCAGGCGCCGAGCGCGATGGTGCCGTGCCCGCAGGCGGTGGAGTAGCCGTCCTTGTGCCAGAACAGCACGCCCAGGTGCGCCTCGTCGTCGTCCGGCGGCACCAGGAAGCCGCCGTACATCCCTGCGTGGCCGCGCGGCTCCTGGACGAGCAGCTGCCGGACGTCGTCCAGCGCGCTGGGCCGGGGCGCGGTCGCGCTGCCGCCCGCGCCGAGCGCGATGGCCCGGCGTTCGGCGACGGTGTCGCCGGGGATCGGCGGCACGCCGTCCAGCACGATCCGGAACGGCTCGCCGGCCGTGTGGTAGTCGACGGTGCGGACGAACATCAGGCGCCACCTCCCGGCAGCACGCTGACGGTCCGGCTGACGGTGTAGAAGTCCAGGGCCGCCTGGCCCTGCTCGCGTTCGCCGTGGCTGGCGCCCTTGGCTCCGCCGAAGGGCAGGTGGAAGTCGACGCCGCTGGACGGGGCGTTGACCCGGATCATGCCCGCGTCCAGCCGGTCGGCGGCGGCCAGCGCCACGTCCAGGCTGCGGGTGTGCACCGAGGTGGAGAGGCTGTGCGGGGTGTCGTTGGCGAGCGCGATGGCCTCGTCCAGGTCGGCCGCGGCGTGCAGCACGGCGATCGGGCCGAAGAACTCCTCGCGGGCCAGCGGGTGTTCGGCCGGCACCTCGGCGAGCAGGGTCGGCTCGACGTACCAGCCGTCCCGCTCGGGCACCCGGCCGCCGGTGAGCACGCTCGCCCCGGCCTCGACGGCCGAGGAGACGGCGCCGGTCAGCCGCTCCCGGGCGGCGGCGTTGATCACCGGTCCGCAGACCGCGTCGTCGACCGCCGCCAACGCCTTGACCAGCGCCTCGCGCAGCGGCTCGTGGGCGGCACCGACCGCGATCACCCGGCTGGTGGCGGTGCACTTCTGCCCCGCGTACCCGGCGATGGCCGCGGCGATGTGCCCGGCGGCCTGCGCGATGTCGGCGTCCGGCAGCACCAGCGCGGCGTTCAGCCCGCCGAGTTCGGCCTGCACCGGCACCCCGCGCTCGGTCGCGGCCCGCACCACGGCCCGGCCGACGCCGGTCGAGCCGGTGAAGGAGATCACGTCCGCGGTCTCCACCAGCGCCGCGCCCTCCTCGGCCCCGCCGGGCAGCACCGTGAACACGTCCTCGGGCAGCCCGGCCAGCTCGGCCAGCCGCAGCGCGCAGGCCGTCGCCTCGGGCGCCGGCTTCAGCACCACCGCGTTGCCGACGGCGAGGGCCGGCGCGGCCTTCCAGGTCGGGATCGCCAGCGGGAAGTTCCACGGCGCGATCAGCCCGGCGACCCCGTAGGGGCGGCGCCGGGTGAGCAGCAGCCCGGGGCCGGCGGCGGTCTCGTGCACCGCCCCGGAGGGCGCGTACGGCGCCTGCGCGTAGTAGCGCCAGATCGCCGCCGTGCGGGCGACCTCGCCGAGCGCCTCGGCCAGCGGCTTGCCGACCTCGCGCACGATCAGCGCGGCCAGCTCGTGGGCGTGCGCCTCCACGGCGTCCGCGATCCGGCCGAGCGCCGCCGACCGGGCGCCCGCTCCGGCGGCGAGCCAGTCGCCCTGCGCCGCCCGGGCCCGCCCGACGGCGGCCCGCACGGCCTCGGCGCCGGGCTCCTCGACGGCGACCACGAGGTCGGCGGGGTCGGCGGGGTTGTACGAGGTGATGGTCACAGCCAGCAGCCCTTCGAGGGAGGTACGGGGAACGAAGGAGGGAGGAGGGGTCAGAGCAGGAAGCCCGCCGGGAACGGGTCGCTCGGGTCGAGGAAGTACTGGGCGGTGCCGGTGACCCAGGCCCGCCCGGTGACGGTGGGCACCACCGCGGGCCGCCCGGCCACCTCGGTCTCCTCGACCAGCCGCCCGGTGAAGGTGGTCCCGATGAAGGAGTCGTTGCGGAAGTCCCGCCCGAGGGGCAGTTCGCCGCGCGCGTGCAGCTGGGCCATCCGCGCCGAGGTGCCGGTGCCGCAGGGCGAGCGGTCGAACCAGCCGGGGTGGATGGCCATCGCGTGCCGGGAGTGCTCGGCGGTGGAGCCGGGGGCGAGCAGCTGGACGTGGTGGCAGCTGTGGATGGACGGGTTCTCCGGGTGCACCGGCCGGTCCGGGCTCGCGTTGATCGCGTCCATCATCGCCAGGCCGGCGTCCAGGATCTCCTGCTTGCGCTCGCGCTCGAAGGGCAGCCCGAACTCGGCGAGCGGCAGGATGGCGTAGAAGTTGCCGCCGTACGCGAGGTCGTAGGTCACCGTGCCGTAGCCGGGCACCTCGATCTTGCGGTCCAGGGCGACCGAGTAGGAGGGCACGTTGCGGATGGTCACCGCCTTGGCGGCGCCGTCCTCGACGTGCACCTCGGCGACCACGAGTCCGGCCGGGGTGTCCAGCCGTACGGTGGTGACCGGCTCGACCACCGGGACCATCCCGGTCTCGACCAGCACGGTGGCGACCCCGATGGTGCCGTGCCCGCACATCGGCAGCAGTCCGGAGACCTCGATGTAGAGCACGCCGAAGTCGGCGTCCGGCCGGGTCGGCGGCTGGAGGATCGCGCCGCTCATCGCGGCGTGGCCGCGCGGCTCGTACATCAGCAGGGTGCGGAAGTGGTCCAGGTGCTCCTGGAAGTGCACCCGGCGCTCGGCCATGGTGGCGCCGGGGATGACGCCGAAGCCGCCGGTGATCACCCGGGTCGGCATGCCCTCGGTGTGCGAGTCGACGGCGTGGAACACGTGGCGGCTGCGCATGGGTCACAACTCCCGTACAGGTTCGGATGGTGGGGGGTGGGCCGGGCCGACTGCCGCCGCAGCCGGCCCGGGGGCCCGGGTTCGCGCCGGTGTCAGACCAGGCCGTCGGCCAGCGCCTTCTCGGTGGCCGCGCGGACGGCCGCCTCGATCTCCGGGACGAGCGGCTGGCGCGGGGCGCGCACCGGGCCGCCGGGTCGCCCGGCGATGTCCATGGAGAGCTTGATGGCCTGGACGAACTCGGTCTTGGAGTCCCAGCGCAGCAGCGAGTGCAGCGACTTGTAGAGCGGCAGCGCGCTCTCCAGGTCCTTGGAGACGGCGGCGTCGTAGAGCGCCACCGAGGCGGCCGGCAGGGCGTTCGGGTAGCCGGCGATCCAGCCGACCGCTCCGGCGAGCGCCAGCTCCAGCAGCACGTCGTCGGCGCCGATCAGCAGGTCCAGCCCGGGGGCCAGCTCGGCGATCTCGTACGCCCGGCGGACGTCGCCGCTGAACTCCTTGACCGCGACGATCGAGCCCTCGGCGTGCAGCTGGGCGAGCAGCGGGGGGACCAGGTCGACCTTGGTGTCGATCGGGTTGTTGTACGCCACGATCGGCAGGCCGGCCTTGGCGACCTCGGCGTAGTGGGCGCGCACCGAGGCGTGGTCGGCCCGGAAGGCGTTCGGCGGCAGCAGCAGGACGGAGCCGGCGCCGGCCTCGGCGGCCTGCTCGGCCCAGCGGCGGGACTCGGCGCTGCCGTAGGCGGCGACGCCGGGCATGACCCGGGAGCCGTCGCCGGCCGCCTCGACGGCGACCTCGACGACCTTGGCGCGCTCCTCGGCGGTGAGCGTCTGGTACTCGCCCAGCGAGCCGTTGGGGACGACGCCCTCGCAGCCGGAGTCGATCAGCCAGCGGACGTGCTCGGCGTAGGCGTCGTAGTCGACGGAGTGGTCCGGGCGCAGCGGGAGCGTGGTGGCGACCATGATGCCGCGCCAGGGACGGTTGGTGTCGTGCTGGGTGATGGACACATGAGCTCCTTGATGAGGTGTGACATTTTACAAGAGCGGACGGGCCGGAGACAAGGTCCCCGGCCCGCCGTTCGACGGCGGGCCCGTTACGACTCCGGGGTGGGCCCCGCCGCCAGCTGGGAGAGCGGCACCGGGCAGCCCAGCGGGCGGCGGTCGGGCCCGGGCTCACCCGAACCGGCCAGGCAGGCCACGGCCGGACCGCACATCCGGCCCTGGCACCAGCCCATCCCGGCCCGGGTGAGCAGCTTGACGGTGCGCGGATCGCCCGCGCCCAAGTCCTCGACGGCCTCCCGGATCGCCTCGACCGGCACCTCCTCGCACCGGCAGACGTCGGTGTCCGGACGCAGCCAGCCGGTCCAGCCGGGGCCCGGCCGGTGGGCGGCGGCCATCAGGTCGGCGAAGGCCCGCAGCCGCGAGCGGCGGCGCATCAGCGCGGCCGCGGGCCGCTCCCCGGCCACCGCGTACGCGGCCAGCTCGCCCTCGGCGAGCGCGAGGTCCGCGCCGCCGACGCCATTGGTCTCCCCCGCGGACCAGAGGCCGGGCACGCTGGTGCGCAGCCGGGCGTCGACCTCCAGCGCGACCGCGCCGTCCGACCCGGTCACGGTCCGCGCACCCAGCTCGGTGGCCAGGTCGATCTGCGGCAGCAGGCCGTGGCCGACGGCGAGCGCGTCGCAGTCGATCCGCCGCCCGGTACCGGGCACCGGCCGCCAGTCGGCGTCCAGCCGGGCCACCGTGACGCCGGTGACCCGGTCCGTCCCGTGCGCCTCGACCACCGCGCTGCGCGGGCGCAGCCGCACGCCGTGGCGCAGCAGCGCCCCGCCGTGCCCGGCGCCCTCGACCAGCTTGCCGGGCACGCCCGCCAGTACGCCGGGGTGCCGCGCGTACCCGAGGTAGGCGGTCGCCTCGACCACGGCGGGCACCTCGGCCCCGGCGGTGACCAGCGAGGAGGCGGCCGCGAGCAGCAGCGGGCCGCTGCCGGCCACCACGATCCGCTTCCCGGGCAGCACCAGCCCGGCCTTGAGCATGGCCTGGGCGCCGCCCGCGGTGACCACCCCGGGCAGGGTCCAGCCGGGGAACGGCAGCTGCCGCTCGTACGCGCCGGTGGCGAGCAGCACCGACCGGGACCGGACGGTGGCCCGGTCGGTGCTCTCCGGCCCGCGGGTGACGTGCACCGCGAAGCCGTCCCCGGTGCGCTCCAGGGCCCAGACCTGGTGTCCGGCCAGGAAGGCGGCCCGCCCGGCGCGCTCGTGCGCGTCGAGCCGGTCGGCCCGGCCGGTGTAGGCGGACCAGTGGTGGTGCAGCCGGTCCGGCCGCGCCGCGCCCAGGCCGGGCGCCGGGTGGCGGTAGTACTGCCCGCCGGTGCTCCGCCCGCCGTCCAGCAGGGCGCAGCGCAGCCCGAGGTCGGCGGCGGTGACGGCGGCGGCCAGCCCGGCCGGGCCGGCGCCGACCACCACGAGGTCGTACGGCTGGCTGTCGTGGGCGTCAGACGGCGAGGTCGGCACGGCCGTGACCCTCCTGGGTGGTGACGGTGGTGCCGGGCTCCGCGGGGAGCAGGCAGGTGCGCTGGTTGGGGCGGCCGTCCACGGTGGCCAGGCAGTCGAAGCAGGCGCCGATCCCGCAGAACGCCCCGCGCGGTTTGCCGCCGACCCGGGTGGTGCGCCAGGCGAGCACGCCGTCGGCCCAGAGCGCGGCGGCGATCGACTGCCCGGGCAGCGCGGGGACGGGCCGCCCGTCGAACTCGATGTGGTGGGCGGGCCCGGGCTCGGCCTGGACCAGCCCGGCGGGGGTGCGGCGGCGCATCGGCGGCTTCTCCAATCCTGGACGGAATCTCATGTGTGGCGATGGCGGGCCGGCGCTCACCCGGCCGGGAAGCGGTCCGCCCGGAACGGTGCGAGGTCCAGCTCCGGCCGCTTGCCGGTGAGCTGCTCGCTGATCAGCAGCCCGGTCGCCGGGGCCAGCCCGATGCCGGCCCCCTCGTGCCCGCAGGCGTGGTAGAGCCCGGGCACCCGGGGGTCCGCGCCGATGGCCGGCAGGTGGTCCGGCAGGTACGGGCGGAAGCCCCGGTAGGTGCGCATCACGGTGACGTCGGCGAGCACCGGGAACAGCGCGGCGGCCTGGGCGGCGAGCCGGCTCAGCACCTCCTGGGAGAGTGTGCGGTCGAAGCCGACCCGCTCCCGGCTGGCACCGATCAGCACCGGCCCGCCCGGGGTGCCCTCGATCACGGCGGAGGTCTCCAGCCCGGCCGATCCGCTGGCCACGTTGGCCACGTAGTCGGCGGCGTAGACCTTGTGCCGCACGACCCGCGGCAGCGGCTCGGTGACCAGCACGAAGCCGCGCCGGGGCAGCACCGGCAGGTGCACTCCGGCCAGCGCGGCGATCTCGCCGCCCCAGGTGCCGGCCGCGTTCACCACGGCGGCGGCGGCCAGGCTCCGCCGGTCGGTCCGCACGCCGCGCACGGCGCCGTCCGGGCCGCGGTCGACGGCGGTGACGCTCTCCCCGGTGATCAGCTGGGCGCCCATCCGGCGGGCCTCGCGCAGCAGGTGGGCGGCGGCCAGGGCGGGCTGGACCTGGGCGTCCTGCGGGTAGTGGAAGCCGCCGGCCAGGCCCTCGGCCAGGTGCGGCTCCAGCTCGCGCAGCCGCTCGCCGGGCACCTCCTCGGCCTCGACCCCGACGGTCCGCTGCCCGGCGGCGAAGGTCCGCAGCGCGTCCTGCCCGGCGGCGGTGGAGGCGACCACCACGCCGCCCTTGGGCTCGTACTCGATCGCGGGGCCGAGCCGCTCGGCGAGTTCGCGCCAGAGCCGGGTGCTGAGCAGGGCGAGGTCGAGTTCGGGGCCGGGCTCCTTGTCGGAGACCAGCAGGTTGCCCTCGCCCGCGCCGGTGGTGCCACCGGCCACCGGGCCGCGGTCCACGACGGCCACGGCGAGCCCGGCGCGGGCGGCGTAGTAGGCGCAGGCGGCGCCGACCACACCGGCGCCGACCACGACGACGTCCAGGGGAGGTCTCTCGGTCTTCAGCACGGCAGTAATATGTCACATGCCATGCGACCTGCCAAGACCGCCCCACCGAAACCCGGGACCACCCCCACCAGCGGAAAGGCCGGAACGGCGGGAAGCCCCGGCCCACCGCTCGGCAGAGCGGCGGACCGGGGCTCCCTCAAGCCCTACCGGCTCAGGTGATGTCGTCCATCTCCTCGCGACGGGACGCCGGCACCGACGCACCGGCCGCCGGGGTCGCCGAGGCCTGGACGGACTCCGCACCGGCCACCGGCTGCACCGAGAGGTCCACGTGCGAGGCCTCCTCGTCGTCCAGCCCGGCGTCCGGGTTGCGGCGCGCCTTGCGCTTGTCGTTGAAGAGCGCGATCCCCACCGCGATGAAGTACAGCGCCCAGATCGGCATCGACAGCAGCAGCATGCTGAACGGGTCGGCGCCCGGAGTGGCGAACGCGGCGAACACGGTGATCGCCATGACCATCCCGCGCCACCAGCTGAGCAGTCGCTTGCCGGTCACGATGCCGACCAGGTTGAGCATCACCAGCAGCAGCGGGAACTCGAAGGCGAGGCCGAAGACCAGCACCATCCGGGTGGCGATGTCGAAGTAGTCCTCGGGCGGCAGGATCGGCGTGGTGTCGCTCGGAGTGAACGAGATCAGCATCTCGACCATGGTCGGCATGACCATGATCGCGGCCGCCACACCCGCCAGGAACAGCGGGGCGCCGCACGCCATGAAGATGACCGCGTACTTCTTCTCGTTCCTGTGCAGGCCGGGCGCCACGAAGGCCCACACCTGGTACAGCCAGACCGGGACGGCCGCCACCACGCCCGCGGTCAGCGCGACCTTCAGCATCCAGTTGAAACCGGCGGTGAGGCCGATGTTGGACACCTGGGCGCAGCGCCCGTGGTACTGGTCCGCGTCGACCTTGGTGTTGCACTGCGGCAGCGGCTGGAGCAGGAAGTGCTCGATCTGCTTGTGGTAGATCGCCGCGACGATCGCGAACAGCACGATCGCCAGGACCGACTTGACCACGCGGTTGCGCAGTTCCCGCAGGTGGTCGGCGAGGGCCATCCGCCCCTCAGGATCCTTTGACGCCTTCGGCGCCTTGGAGAGCTTGCTCAACCCCGGTCCTCAACTCGTGCGTCGGGGCCCGCCGGTCGACGGGCCTCCGTGGTCGCGTGCCTCCCGCACGTCGTGCGCGCGGCGTGCGTCAGCTGCCTCACGTGCGCCGCGCTCAGTGCGGGCGGTCGCCGTCGGGCGCGGAGGCCCCGGCGGCGGGCTCGTTCACCGGACGGGCCGTGGCCGAAGCGCCCGGAGCGGACTGGATGGTCCGGCCCGCGGCACCGTCGACCGGGGCCGCTGCCCGGGCGGGCGGGGCCGGCTGCTCGGACCGGCCGTCCGAACGCATCGCCTGGGCCTCGCTCTTCAGGATCCGCATCGACTTGCCCAGCGAGCGCGCCAGGTCGGGCAGCCGCTTGGCTCCGAACAGCAGGATGGCGAGAACCACGATCACCACGATCGCGGTCGGCGAGATGCGCATGCGCGACCACCTTCAGTCATGGCGGCCCGACGGGCCGTCCGCTGCGGATGGTAACCGCTGCGGATGACGCCACGACGACGGCCGCCCGAACAGGACAGCGGCCCCCGGTACGCGGTTCAGGAGCCAACTGAGAGCGTAACCCGCCCCCACCCGCGCGCAGCAGCCCCCGTACCACCCGGAGCCGCGCCGTGCTAAGCGGCCGGGACCCGGTCCGCCGCCGGGTCGTTCGCCGCCGGCATCGCGTCCGCCAGGTCCTCGGCCGCCGCGGCCAGCGCCCGCGAGGCCCGGTCCACGCCCTCGGCCAGCGCCCGCACGTCCAGCCAGAGCCGGATCGCGAGGACCCCGAGGACCAGCAGGCCCGCGGTGGCGAGCAGGACGGCGGCGACGAGCATCCAGGACATGCGCCCACCCTATACGGGGGTCACCCCTCCGCCGGGACGAGCCGCATGGTGCGCACCCCGGCCCGGGTGAGCGCCTCGACGATCTTCTCCCCGGCCGGCTTGCGCACCGCCGCACCGCACCGCGGGCAGCCGAAGCTGTAGTGCGCCTGGGCCGGGGTGCGACCGAGGGTCAGGCGGAAGTCCTCGGCCGGGAGCTCCACCTTCTCCCGGCACTCGGAGCAGTACACCTTGAATCTGGTCCCGGGTTCCACCGCTCAGGCCCGCCCCTCCCCGTAGGCGGCCAGCGCCTCCCGCGCGGCCGAGCGCGCCTGCTCGGCCAGTTCGGGCGGCGAGACGATCCGGCCGTCCCGGCCCAGCCGCAGCGCCAGCGGGCGCAGCTGGGAGGGGTCGGCGCTGCGCAGGGTGATCCGCAGCCCGCCGTCGGGCAGTTCCTCGGCCCGGTCGTGGGTGTAGTACTCGGCCACCCAGCGCCCCCCGGAGGAGACCTCGACGACCACCTCGGGGTCGTCCGCCGCCGGGTTGACCAGCCCGCCGCTCAGGTCACGGGGCTCGCGCCGGGGCGGGTCGGCCGGGACGTCCAGGACGCGGATCTCGGCGACCCGGTCGAGCCGGAACATCCGGTGGTCCTCGGAGGTGCGGCACCAGGCCTCAAGGTAGGTGTGGCCCTCGGTGAGCAGCCGGATCGGGTCCACCTCGCGCTCGGTCATCCCGCCGCGCCCGTGCGAGTAGTAGCGCAGCCAGAGCCGGCGGCCCTCGCTGAGCGCGCGGTCGATGTCGGCGAACACGTGGCTCTCCGCCTCGAAGGTCACGCCGACCCGGGCGCTGCCCTCGGCACTCTCCCCGGCCGCGTTCTCGATCTTGGCGACGGCCCGGGTGAGCGCCTCCCGGTCCCCGGCCCGCAGGCCCGGCAGCCCGGCCACCGCGCGGGCGGCCACCAGCAGCGCGGTCGCCTCGTCGGCGGCCAGCCGCAGCGGCTGGGCCACGTCGTCGACGTTGTGCCACCAGATCCGCTCGCCGTCGGTGTCGATGTCGAGCAGGTCGCCGCCGCGGAAGCTGGTTCCGCACATCGGCAGCACGTTGAGGTCCGCGATCAGCTCGCGCTCGCTGATCCCGAACGCCCGGGCCACCTCGGCGACCTCGGCCCCGGGCCGCTCGCGCAGGTAGGTGACCAGCGACAGCATCCGTCGCGTCTGGTCGATGGCATTACTCACGGACGCTCTCCCTCGATACCCGCGACCGCCCGCAGCCGGTCGACCACATCCGCCCGCAGCTCCTCCGGCCCGAGCACCAGCACGTCCGGCCCGAACTCGGCCAGGTCCGCGCCCAGCCCGTTGCCGTACGGGATCTCCAGCTCGTCCCAGGCCTCGTCCACCCGGGTGCTGCCCAGTGCCTTGGTGCGCAGCGGGAAGCCGGCGCCCCGGCGGACCCGGACGGTCGCGGTGGCGGTGGCCCCCTCCCCCGCGAACTTCGCCACGGTGGCCCGGACGTCCACGTGCTCGGGCACGGTGCCGAGGAACGCCCCGGACCTCGCCTTCACCTTGCCGGTGATCCGGCTGAGCCGGAACACCCGGGCGTCGCCGCGGTCGCGGTCGTACCCGGCCAGGTACCAGTGCCCGCGCCAGCACTCCAGCGCCCACGGCTCGACGCTGCGCTGCTCGGCGGCGGCGGCGCCGGCCTTGCGGTACTCGAAGGAGACCGGACGGCGGTCCCGGGCGGCGGTGAGCAGCGGCTCGAACGCGGCCTCCCGGGCGGGGATGCGCGGCTCCAGGGCGGTGCGGCCCTCGGCCTCGGCGAACGGCACCCCGGCCGCGCGCAGCTTCTGCAGGGCGCCGCTGGCCGCACCGGACATCTTGGCCTGCTGCCAGACCCGGGCGGCCAGGGTCAGCGCGGCCGCCTCCTCGGCGTCGAGGGCGATCTCGGGCAGCCGGTTGCGGTCGGCGCGGGCCAGGTAGCCGAGCTCGCCGTCCAGGGTGCTCTCGTCGACGTCGATCACCAGGCCGAGCTCGCGCAGGTCGTCCTTGTCCCGCTCGAACATCCGGTTGAAGGCGTCCTCGCTGCCGTTCTGCCAGGCCTCGCGGTACGCCTCGATGG
Source organism: Kitasatospora sp. NPDC127067 (assembly GCF_042724755.1). Taxonomy (NCBI): domain Bacteria; kingdom Bacillati; phylum Actinomycetota; class Actinomycetes; order Kitasatosporales; family Streptomycetaceae; genus Kitasatospora; species Kitasatospora sp. NPDC127067. Next base: position 58,109 of record NZ_JBHXEM010000035.1, read on the forward strand.
ACTCCCGCAGCTCCTTCTTGGAGAGCGGACGTCGGGTGTTCATCAGGCACAGGGCGAGATTCATCAGCCGCTCTGCCTTCGCGATCGCCATCGCTGACCCTTCCGGTGTGCCGCGCCGAGCGCGGGGTGCGCCAACCGGGCGATCACCACCCGGCGGGACCGACCGTACCGGTAGCGGTACGCACCGCAAAAGCGGCATCCCCGAACACCCCCGGACATGCCCGTGGGCCGGGCCCCCGGAGGGGTCCGGCCCACGGCGCGAGCAGGCTCAGACCGCCAGCAGGTCGACCACGAAGATCAGGGTCGAGCCGGCCGGGATGAGCGGCGTCGGCGACTGGTTGCCGTACGCCAGGCGCGCCGGGATGGTCAGCTCGCGGCGGCCGCCGACCTTCATGCCGACGACGCCCTGGTCCCAGCCCTTGATGACGCGGCCGCCGCCCAGCGGGAAGCGGAACTCGTTGGGGCTCCGGTTCCAGCTCGCGTCGAACTCCTCGCCGGTCTCGAAGGTCACACCGACGTAGCGGACACTGACGTTCTGACCCCGCTTGGCCTCCTCGCCGTCACCGACGACGATGTCGCGGATCTGCAGCTCCGTCGGGGCGTCGCCGATCGGGAAGTCGATCTCGGGCTTCTCGTTGAGGTTGACGCTCACAGTCCCTCTTCTCACATTCGCTCTGCTGTCACGACCAAGCGGCGGGCGCCCGCACCCGGTCCGTTCTTCCCGGACCACGGTACCGGCGCCCGCCCCCCCGCCCCCCCCCCCCCCCCCGCCCGCCCCCGGGGGGACCCCGAGCCCAAAGGCA
>NZ_JBHXEM010000035.1:58921-74367 GCF_042724755.1 Kitasatospora sp. NPDC127067
GTCCCCCCCCCCGGCGGGGGCCCCCCCCCCCGGGTGTTTTCGTCCCGCCCCCCGCCGCGGCCCCCCCCCCCCCGTCCGGGCCCGGCCACGCGGCCGGACCCGGAGGTCACACGTACACCATTGTCACCCGAAAGTGGATCAGCCCTGACCCGCGTCGAGGATGTCCACCACGAAGACCAGCGTCGCGCCGGGCGGGATGTCGCCCTGGCCCTTGTCGCCGTAGCCCAGCGAGGCGGGGATCACCAGCTCGACCCGGCTGCCGACGGTCTGGCCCTCCAGGCCCTGGTCCCAGCCCTGGATGACCTGGCCGCCGCCGACCGGGAAGGTGAACGCCTGGCCCTTGCTGAGCGAGGAGTCGAACACCTTGCCGCTGGAGAACAGCGCGCCGGTGTACTGGACGACGACCTTCTCGCCCTTCTCCACCTTCGGCCCGGTGCCCTTGATCAGGACGTGCGACTTCAGCTCGGTCGGGTCCTTCGCGCCGGCCACCGGGGTGATCTCGGCCGGCTTCTTGCCGTTGTCCTTGACCTGCGGGAAGTCCGCCGGCGGCGGGGTGACGGTTCCGCTCACCACGGCGTCGGGCGCGTTGGCGTTGCGGACGTCGATCACGAAGATCAGGTCGTCCTTGGGGCCGATCGACATGTCGGCCTTGCCCTGGGCGCCGAACGCGGCGGCCGGCGGGGCCACCACCAGCAGCCGGCTGCCGGCCTTCTTGCCGATCACGGCCTGGTCCAGGGCCGGGATCAGCGCGTCGGTGCCGGCCTGGAAGATCTGCGGCTTCCCGTCGGCGTCGTACGAGCTCGGGATGTCCTTGCCGGTGTTCCAGTCCTTGGCGGTGTAGTCGACCGAGGCCCAGGAGTTCTTCTCCACCTTGGCGCCGGTGCCCTCGGTGAGCACCTTGACGACGAAGGAGCCGTCGGAGGCCTCGCCCGGCACCTGGATCTCGGCCTTCTTGCCGAAGTCCCCGGCGACCGTCGGCAGCACCTTGGCGCTGTCCTTGATCGGCGGCACCGGTTCGGCGGTCGGCGTGGGCGGCGCGCTCTTGGCCGCGTCCGGCTTGGCCGCGGCGCTGTCCTTGGAGCCGTCCTTGTTCACCACGTACAGCGTGATGCCGCTGCCGACCAGCAGCAGGGCCAGCACCGTACCGAGGATCACGCCCAGCTTGCCGACACCGGGCGGGTTCTCGTCGTACCCGGCCTCCGAGCTGTCGGTCTTGCGCACGTTGGAGGCGAAGATCTGCGGGGCGTCGTCGTCCGTCCTGGTCCCGCCCGCGGGGCGCGGCGCCTCGCCGGGCTGCGCCCAGCCGGCCTGCTGCGCCAGGATCGCCGGGGGGACGACGATCGACTCGCGGTCCCCGCCGACCGGGCCGCCGGGACGGGAGGCGGCCGGGTCACCCGCAGAGCTGTCGTTCGCCGCGGTACCGGCCCCGCCCGGGCTCGGCGTCTTCTCAGTCATGACTCCCCATCCATCTCGCCACGAGGTCTTCCAGGTCTGCGTCCGGCGTGGGCACGCCGGCCTGCTGCCGCACCGCCCGCCCGGACCTCGGCACCGGGCGGCGCCTGCCACAGTGCGTGGGCAGTATGACAGCTCAGGATGAGGGCGGACGCTTCGCTGTACGAGCGTCCGCCCAAGCGTACGGAATCCCCGGGGTGAGTTCCTAGACCGCTTCGAGAATGTCGATCACGAAGACCAGCGTCGAGTTCGCCGGCACCGAGCCCTGCGCCTTGTCCTGGTAGCCGAGCGCCGGCGGGACCACCAGCAGGACCCGGCTGCCGACGTTCTGCCCGACCAGGCCCTTGTCCCAGCCCTCGATCACGCTGCCGGTGCCGATCTGCACCGCCTGCGCGCCGCCGTGCGTCCAGGAGGAGTCGAACTGCTGGCCGTTGGCCCACAGCACCCCGGTGTACTGCACCACCAGGGTCTGCCCGCTCTTGACCTGCTTGCCCTCGCCCTTGATCAGCACCGCCTGCTGGAGGTCGGTGGGCGCGGCCTGCCCTTCCGGGATCGTGATCGTCACCGGCGCCTTGCCGTTGTCCTTGACCTGCGGCAGCGTCGCGGGCGGCTCGGTCATCGTCCCGGTGAGCGTGGAGTCCGGCGGCAGGCTCTCCATGATGTCCAGCACGAACACCACGGTGTCGCCCTTGCTGACGCCCAGCTGGCTGGAGCCCTGCTCGCCGAAGGCCGCCTCCGGCGGGGCCACCACCAGCAGCCGGGAGCCCACCTTCTTGCCGATCACGCTCTGGTCCAGCGCCGGCACCAGCTGCCCGCTGCCCGCCTGGTAGAGCTGCGGCTTGCCGTTGGCGTCGTACGAGCTCGGCAGGTCCTTGCCGGTGGTCCAGTCCTTGGCCGTGTAGTTGACCGTCACCCAGTCGCCCTTGTTGACGGTCGCCCGCTCACCCTCGATGACCGTGTTCACCACGAACTGGCCGCTGGGCTGCTGGCCCTCGGGAATGGTGATGGTGGCCTTGCTGCCGAATCCGCCACCCGAAAGAGTGGGCATCGGCGACGCCTCGCCGACCGGCGCGGGCACCGTCGGGGCGGCGCTCGCCGTGGACGGCGTCGCCGGGCCGGCCGCCTTGGGGGAACTGCTGCAGGCGACCGCGAGCAGCAACGGCAAGGTGAGAAGCAAACCGGCGGTGCGGCGCACGGTGGTCCTAACTGTCGGTCGAAGTCGGCTCTCCTGACTCGACGGACAGCGTATGCCCGGCACGCGTCCGGCCCCGGTAGACACCACCGGGGCCGGCCACCGCCTTGATCACAAGGCCTCGATCACACCGCCTCCGCTACATCCCCGCGATCAGCTTCTCCACCCGCTCGTCCACCGAGCGGAACGGGTCCTTGCACAGCACCGTGCGCTGCGCCTGGTCGTTCAGCTTCAGGTGCACCCAGTCCACCGTGAAGTCCCGGCGCTGCTCCTGCGCCCGGCGGATGAAGTCCCCGCGCAGCCGGGCCCGGGTGGTCTGCGGCGGGATCGACTTGGCCTCGAAGGTCTTGAGGTCGGTGGTCACCCGCTGCGCCTGGCCCTTGCCCTGGAGCAGGTAGAACAGGCCGCGGCGGCGGTGGATGTCGTGGTACGCGAGGTCGATCTGGGCCACCCGCGGGTTGGACATGCTCATCCCGTGCTTCTCGCGGTAGCGCTCGATGAGCTTGTACTTCATGATCCAGTCGATCTCCTGGGCCACCCCGTCCAGCTGCTCGGTGCGGACGGCCTCCAGGGTGCGGCCCCACAGGTCGAGCACCCGGCCGACGGTGCCGGTGTTGATGCCCTTGCGGTCCGCGAACTCCAGGGCCTTCGTGTAGTACTCCTCCTGGATGTCCAGCGCGCTGGCCTCCCGGCCGTTGGCGAGCCGCACCTGGTGGGTGCCGGTGAGGTCGTGGCTGACCTCGCGGATCGCCCGGATCGGGTTCTCCAGGGTGAGGTCGCGCATCACCACGCCGGCCTCGATCAGCCGCAGCACCAGGTCGGTGGAGCCGACCTTGAGCAGCGTCGTGGTCTCGGACATGTTGGAGTCGCCGACGATCACGTGCAGCCGGCGGTAGCGCTCGGCGTCCGCGTGCGGCTCGTCCCGGGTGTTGATGATCGGGCGCGAACGGGTGGTGGCGGAGCTGACGCCCTCCCAGATGTGCTCGGCCCGCTGGCTGACGCAGAACACCGCGCCGCGCGGGGTCTGGAGCACCTTGCCCGCGCCGCAGATCAGCTGCCGGGTGACCAGGAACGGGATCAGCACGTCGGCGAGCCGGGAGAACTCGCCGTGCCGGGCCACACAGTAGTTCTCGTGGCAGCCGTAGGAGTTCCCGGCCGAGTCGGTGTTGTTCTTGAAGAGGTAGACGTCCCCCGCGATGCCCTCCTCGTGCAGCCGCCGCTCGGCGTCCACCAGGAGGCCTTCGAGGATCCGCTCGCCGGCCTTGTCGTGCGTCACCAGCTCGACGACGTCGTCGCACTCGGGGGTGGCGTACTCGGGGTGGGAGCCGACGTCGAGGTAGAGGCGGGCGCCGTTGCGCAGGAAGACGTTGCTGCTTCGGCCCCAGGAGACGACCCGGCGGAACAGGTACCGCGCGACCTCGTCCGGCGACAGCCGCCGCTGCCCGCGGAACGTGCAGGTCACGCCGTACTCGTTCTCCAGCCCGAAAATCCGGCGGTCCATGAGCACTCCATTCTCTGTCGGAGCTGTCCGAAACCGCCTCCACGACGGCTGGGCCGCCGCAGGGGCACCGGAGTCCCGCACGACGGCGGCGGGGCCGCCGTACGGAACTCCACAGGTACTGCTACACCGGCGTGCCGTCCGCCGGGTTGTCGTCGTCGTCCGCCTCGGCGGACTGGTCCCCGTCGAGCAGCCGGCCCAGCTGGTTGCCCAGGATCCGCTTGAACTTGCGCTGCTGGAACCGCTGGCGGTCGAGGACCGCGACCTCCAGCTGTTCCGGCGTGAGGCTGCGCGGGCTGCCGCCGTTGGGGTCGCGGGCGAGCGAGTCCACCGCGACCTTCACCGCCTCGGTGAGGCTCAGGCCGGCCCGGTGGCGCTGGCCCAGGTAGTTGCCGATCGAGTCGGCGTTGCCGCCGACCACCACGTAGTTCTTCTCGTCCACGACCGAGCCGTCCGGCGTGAGCCGGTAGATCTGGTCGTTGTCGGAGGTGCGGCCGACCTCGGCCACGATCAGCTCGACCTCGTACGGCTTCTCGCCGACCGAGGAGAAGATGGTGCCCAGCGTCTGGGCGTACACGTTGGCCAGGCCCCGGGCCGTGACGTCGGCCCGGTCGTAGGAGTAGCCGCGCAGATCGGCGTAGCGGACGCCGCCGATGCGCAGGTTCTCGAACTCGTTGTAGCGGCCGACCGCCGCGAAGGCGATCTTGTCGTAGATCTCGGAGACCTTGTGGAGCGCCCTGGAGGTGTTCTCCGCGACGAAGACGATGCCGTCGGCGTAGGTGAGCACGACCACGCTGCGGCCGCGCGCGATGCCCTTGCGGGCGTACTCCGCGCGGTCCGCCATGGCCTGCTGGGGTGAGACGTAGAACGGTGTCGACACCGGCGGTCGTCCCTTTCCTGTGAGGTGGTGGCGTGGGGAGTGTCCTGTGGAACTCAGCCGGGTCCGCGTAGATCCACAGGACACCCCCTAGATCAGCGGGGCCTGCGGGCCGTTGGGCCGGGCCAGGCGCTCGTCGGTGATGGCGACGGCGACCTCCGTGACCTCCGCCTCGGTGAGTCGGCGGAAGCCGTCCTCGGTGATCAGCGAGACGATCGGGAAGATCTTGCGGGCGAGGTCCGGGCCGCCGGTGGCGGAGTCGTCGTCGGCCGCGTCGTACAGCGCCTGGACGACCATGGTGACGGCCTGGTCGGCCGTCAGCCCCTCGCTGTAGAGCTTCTTCATCGAGCCGCGCGCGAAGACCGAGCCCGAGCCGGTGGCGGTGAAGCCGCGCTCCTCGGACCGCCCGCCGGTGACGTCGTAGTTGAAGATCCGGCCGCGGCCGAGGTCCAGGTCGTAGCCGGCGAACAGCGGCACCACCGCGAGGCCCTGCATCGCCATGCCCAGGTTGCCCCGGATCATGGTGGTGAGCCGGTTGGCCTTGCCCTCCAGGGAGAGCGTGGTGCCCTCGATCTTCTCGTAGTGCTCCAGCTCCAGTTGGAACAGCCGGACCATCTCGATCGCGAGGCCCGCGGTGCCGGCCACGCCGACCGCGCTGAACTCGTCGGCCGGGAACACCTTCTCCATGTCGCGCTGGGCGATCACGTTGCCCATCGTGGCCCGGCGGTCACCCGCGATCACCACGCCGCCGTCGAAGGTCGCGGCCACGATCGTGGTCCCGTGCGGGGCCTCGACCACGGCGCCCTCGGGGAGCCCGCGGCGACCGGGGACCAGCTCCGGCTTGTGCTCGGCGAGGAAGTCGATGAACGAGGACGACCCCGGGGTCAGGAAGGCAGCCGGTAGACGCCCGGTGCCACGAGTGTTGGCTTCCACACGATTCCTTCCAGGTAGCTTGAAGCGCGCGCTGCCCGCACCCTACCCGCCCGACGATCACTGTCCACGGGTGGAGGGGCCGGTGCCGGACGGCCGGACGGTGCTCGCCGCCCGGCCGCCCCGGACGGTCGCGACCGTGAATTCGGAATGCCCGGGTGCGGGCTATTGCCCGCCCTTCTGGACGAATCCGCGCACGAAATCCTCGGCATTCGACTCGAGGACCTCGTCGATTTCGTCCAGCACCGCGTCGACGTCGTCGCTCAGCTTTTCCTGGCGCTCCTTGAGGTCGTCGGAATTCTGGCTTTCCGCGGCCTGCTCCTCGACCTCCTCGGAGGAACGGTTTGCCCGCTGCTGGCCGCCGCCGGTGTCCTTGCTCGCCATTTCCCTCACCCCGCTCGATTCGTCTGGCACGGTTCGGTCGTTGCTTGCTGCACCGACCCTATACACAAGGTGCGACTGCCGCTCCCGGTTTGCCGGTGGCGCTTCCTGTCCAACACCCGCTGCCACCCCGAATGATTCCCATTCGGCGGACGTTCACCCATGGTGATCGAAAAGTTACCCGCCGGCCAGCACCCGGAGCAGGTCCTCGGCCGTGCGGCAGCGGTCCAGCAGCTCCTTGACGTGGTTGCGGGTGCCGCGCAGCGGCTCCAGGGTGGGGACGCGCTGCAACGAGTCCCGGCCCGGCAGGTCGAAGATCACCGAGTCCCAGGAGGCCGCCGCGACGTGGTCCGCGTACTGCTCCAGACAGCGACCGCGGAAGTACGCCCTGGTGTCCTCCGGCGGCTTGGAGACGGCCCGCTCGACCTCGTCCTCGGTGACCAGCCGCTCGAACCGCCCGCGGGCCACCAGACGGTTGTAGAGGCCCTTCTCGGGCCGTACGTCGCTGTACTGGAGATCGACCAGGTGCAGCCGCGGGTTGTCCCACTCCAGGGCGTCCCGGCTGCGGTAGCCCTCCAGGATCTCCCGCTTGGCGATCCAGTCCAGCTGCCGGGACAGCGACATCGGGTCGCGCTCCAGCCGGCCCAGGACGTCCTCCCAGCGTGCCAGCACGTCCACCGTCTGCTCGTCCGCGTCGGTGCCGAAGCGGTCCTCCACGTACTTGCGGGCCAGCTCGAAGTACTCCAGCTGGAGCTGGACGGCGGTGAGCCGGCGCCCGTTGCGCAGGGTGATCAGGTGCTTGAGCGTCGGGTCGTGGGAGACCCGGTGCAGGGTGCGCACCGGCTGGTCCACCGCGAGGTCGGCGGCGATGAAGGAGTCCTCGATCATCGACAGGACCAGCGAGGTGGTGCCCAGCTTGAGGTAGGTGGAGATCTCGGAGAGGTTGGCGTCCCCGATGATCACGTGCAGTCGGCGGTACTTCTCGGCGTCGGCGTGCGGCTCGTCCCGGGTGTTGATGATCGGGCGCTTGAGCGTCGTCTCCAGGCCGACCTCGACCTCGAAGTAGTCCGCCCGCTGGCTGATCTGGAAGCCGTGTGCGGAGCCGTCCTGGCCGATGCCGACCCGGCCGGCGCCGGTGACCACCTGGCGGGAGACGAAGAACGGGGTGAGGTGGCGGACGATGTCGGCGAACGGTGTCGCCCGCTTCATCAGGTAGTTCTCGTGGGTGCCATAGGAGGCGCCCTTGTTGTCGGTGTTGTTCTTGTAGAGGTGGATGGTCTGCCCGTTGGGCAGTTCCAGCGCGCGTTGTGCCGCGGCCGCCATGATCCGCTCGCCGGCCTTGTCCCAGAGCACGGCGTCACGCGGGTTGGTCACCTCGGGCGAGCTGTACTCGGGGTGCGCGTGGTCCACGTAGAACCGGGCCCCGTTGGTGAGGATGACGTTGGCGAGGCCGATGTCCTCGTCGGTCAGCTGGCTGGCGTCCGCGACCTCGCGGGCCAGGTCGAACCCCCGTGCGTCGCGCAGCGGGTTCTCCTCCTCGAAGTCCCAGCGGGCCCGCCGTGCCCGGTGCATCGCCGCCGCGTACGCGTTGACGATCTGGGACGAGGTGAGCATGGCGTTGGCGTTGGGGTGCCCGGGCACGGAGATCCCGTACTCGGTCTCGATGCCCATCACGCGCCGTACGGTCATGCGGCCCTCCTTGCCCGGTGCGCCGCCCCCGACGGGCGGAGCACTCTGACGTACCGCCGAACAACACCGACGCCGGGCCTCTGCCCGCGGACGGTGGGTCGAGCCTAGAACCCGGCGCCGAGCGGCGGGCCCGGAGACGCGCCGTCCGGCTGCGGGGCCGCGAGGCGCCACAGCCGGACGGTGTGCGTACAGCTCCGGGGACCGCTGCCGGCCCGGACAACCGCGTGCTTACAGGTACTGCCCCGTGTTGGCGACAGTGTCGATCGAGCGGCCGGACTCGGCGCCCTGCTTGCCGGTGACCAGCGTGCGGATGAAGACGATCCGCTCGCCCTTCTTGCCGGAGATGCGGGCCCAGTCGTCCGGGTTGGTGGTGTTCGGGAGGTCCTCGTTCTCCTTGAACTCGTCCACGCAGGCGGCGAGCAGGTGGGAGACGCGCAGACCGCGCTGACCGTGGTCGAGGAAGTCCTTGATGGCCATCTTCTTCGCGCGGTCGACGATGTTCTGGATCATCGCGCCGGAGTTGAAGTCCTTGAAGTACAGGACCTCCTTGTCACCGTTGGCGTAGGTGACCTCCAGGAAGCGGTTCTCCTCGGTCTCGGAGTACATCCGCTCCACCACCGACTGGATCATCGCGGCCACCGTGGCCCCGACGGAGCTGTCGTGCTCCTTGAGGTCGTCCGGGTGGAACGGCAGCGAGTCCTTGAGGTACTTGGAGAAGATGTCCTTCGCGGCCTCGGCGTCCGGGCGCTCGATCTTGATCTTGACGTCCAGGCGGCCGGGCCGCAGGATCGCCGGGTCGATCATGTCCTCGCGGTTGGAGGCGCCGATGACGATGACGTTCTCCAGGCCCTCCACGCCGTCGATCTCGGCGAGCAGCTGCGGGACGATGGTGTTCTCCACGTCCGAGCTGACGCCGGAGCCGCGGGTGCGGAACAGCGACTCCATCTCGTCGAAGAAGACGATGACGGGCGTGCCCTCGCCCGCCTTCTCCCGGGCCCGCTGGAAGACCAGGCGGATCTGCCGCTCGGTCTCGCCCACGTACTTGTTGAGCAGCTCGGGGCCCTTGATGTTGAGGAAGTAGCTCTTCCCCTGGGGGCGGCCGGTGACCTCGGCGACCTTCTTGGCCAGCGAGTTGGCGACCGCCTTGGCGATCAGCGTCTTGCCGCAGCCGGGCGGGCCGTAGAGCAGCACGCCCTTGGGCGGGCGCAGCTCGTACTCCTTGAAGAGGTCGGCGTGCAGGTAGGGCAGCTCGACCGCGTCGCGGATCAGCTCGATCTGGTTGCTCAGACCGCCGATCTGGCGGTAGTCGATGTCCGGGACCTCTTCGAGGACCAGCTCCTCGACCTCGGACTTCGGGACGACCTCGAAGACGTAGCCGGAGCGGGGCTCCAGCAGCAGGGCGTCCCCGGACCGGATGGTCAGCCCGCGCAGCGGTTCGGCGAGGCGCACCACCCGCTCCTCGTCGGTGTGCCCCAGCACCAGGGCGCGCTCGCCGTCCTCCAGGAGCTCCTTGAGGGTGACGATCTCGCCGATGTTCTCGAAGGCCATCGCGTCCACGATGTTGAGGGCCTCGTTGAGCATCACTTCCTGGCCGCGCCGCACCTCGTCGAGGGCGACGCTCGGGCTGACGTTCACGCGGAGCTTGCGCCCGCCGGTGAAGATGTCCGCGGTGCCGTCCTCGTTCGCGTCGAGGAAGGTGCCGAAGCCGGCCGGGGGCTGTGCCAGCCGGTCCACTTCCTCCTTGAGGGCCACGATCTGGTCGCGGGCCTCTCGCAGGGTGGAGGCGAGCCGTTCGTTCTGGGCGGTCACGCCCGCCAGGTTGGTCTGGAGCTCGACGATCCGCTCTTCGAGGATCCTCGAATTGCGCGGCGAGTCGGCGAGCTTGCGGCGCAACACGGCGATTTCCTGCTCAAGGTACGAGACCTGAGCGGCCTCGTCGGAACCACGAGCGGGCCTGCCGGTGCTGCGGTTGTAGTCGTCATCGTGGGCTGCCACGGTCCTCACCTCCTCCGGGGAGCTGGACGCTTCCAGACCCTACCTGGGACCAGGGGTCCGTAAACCCCTAGATCAAGAAAGATGGAACGGGCGTGTCCGATCTTCGCCCCAGCGTGCTTCCCCTCTGCTAAGGGGGATACCCACCGCGCACCACCCAAAGCGGGCCAGATGTATCGTCGAGCGAAGTGATATCCGATCGCGACCACAAGTCGAGGTCCGATCGTTGTACGAATGGCGGGATTGCTCCAGGAATAGGGGCGACCCGGGACAGAAACGGCAGGGGACCATGTCGGTGACCGAGCAGACGGCGGCAGCGGCCGAAGAGCTGGAGGTGTGGATCGACCAGGATCTGTGCACCGGCGACGGCATCTGCGTGCAGTACGCGCCCGAGGTCTTCGAGCTCGACATCGACGGGCTGGCCTATGTGAAGGGGCCGGACGACGAGCTGCGCCAGCAGCCCGGGGAGACCGCCCCGGTGTCGCTGACGATCCTTCAGGACGTGGTGGACTCGGCGAAGGAGTGCCCCGGCGACTGCATCCACGTGCGCCGGGTCGCCGACCGGGTCGAGGTGTACGGGCCGGACGCGGAGTAGCCGGCCCGCGGATCAGCGGGTCCGCGCGGTGGTCGATCCGCGCGGTGGCCGGTCCGTCACACGGCGGAGAGCGGGGCGGCGGTCTGGGAGCGATCCCAGCCGCCGCCCCTGTGCGTCCAGGTGAGGTCGACCGAGATGTCGGGCCGGAACCGCGGCACGTCCTCGCTCGAATACCCCTGCGCGTGGCCGGTGATGGCGCCGTCCGAACGCACCGCGATCCGGCTCACGGTGAGGTTCTCGCGCTCGGGCAGCAGCGTGGCCACCACCTCCGGGCGCCCGCCCGGGCCGAAGCCGAGCAGCAGGACGGCATCCGGCGGGGTGCCGGTCTCGGTGGCGCAGTGCGCGGTGACCACCGTGGCGGGACGCCCGTCGCCGAGCCGCGCGGACACGCTGAGCGCCGTCTTGACCGGGAACGGGCCGCAGTCCAGCGGGAGTTGGACCTGGGCCGGGTCGGGGCCCGCGCTCACCGCGAGGGACGTGGGCACGGGGTGCGCGGGCACCGGGGTGCCGGTCGCCGGGGAGGCGGCCAGCGCGGCCCCCACCACCGCGCCGCAGCCGGCCAGGGCGACGGCCCAGTGCCAGGGGGCGGTGCGCGCGTGCCCGGGCCCGGAGCGGCTCCGCGGTGTCCGCTGTCCAGCCGTCGCCGTCGTCGTCCCGACCGCGGTCTCCACCAGGCGTCCCCTCCAGAGCTCCAGGAGCTGGTCTGCGTGCGCGAGCATCGTCCCACACCGTGATCGGCGGGATGCGAAAGGGGTGGTACGAGCGGTGTGCTCGTACCACCCCTTTCGCGGTGGGTTTCGGGGCTCAGCCCAGGTCGGGCTGCTCCGTCTCCGTGTCGCGGGCGGCCTTGCGGGCGGCGGCGCGCTCCTGGAGGGTGGGCTCGGGCGCCCCGTTGTCGTAGTCCTCGCCGTACGCGCCCTTGGCCGGACGGCGGCGGCGCAGCGGCGGCTCCACACCGTCCGCCAGGCGGCGGGCGGTGAGCAGGAAGCCGGTGTGGCCGATCATCCGGTGGTCCGGGCGGACCGCCAGACCCTCCAGGTGCCAGGTGCGGACCATGGTCTCCCAGGCCTGCGGCTCGGTGAAGGTGCCGTGGTCGCGCAGCGCCTCGACGGTCCTGGACATCTGCGTGGTGGTGGCCACGTAGCAGCAGATGAGGCCGCCGGGGACGAGCGCCTCGGAGGCGACGTCCAGGCACTCCCAGGGGGCCAGCATGTCGAGGATGACGCGGTCGACGTCGGTCTCGACCAGGTTGTCCTGGAGGTCGCCGACGGTGAGCTTCCACGCCGGGTGCGGGCCGCCGAAGTAGCGCTCGACGTTCCCCTGGGCGATGTCGGCGAAGTCCTGCCGGCGCTCGTAGGAGGCCAGCATGCCGTGCTCGCCGACGGCGCGCAGCAGGTACATGCTGAGCGCGCCGGACCCGACGCCGGCCTCGATCACGCGGGCACCCGCGAAGATGTCGGCCATGGCCAGGATCTGGCCGGCGTCCTTGGGGTAGATCACGGCGGCGCCGCGCGGCATGGACAGGACGTAGTCGGGGAGCAGGGGACGCAGCGCGAGGTACGGGACGTTCCCCGTGGTGCGCACGACCGTGCCCTCGGGAGCGCCGATCAGCTCGTCATGCGGGAACGCACCCTTGTGGGTGTGGAACTGGTTCCCGGCCTGGAGCGTGAACGTGTAGTGGCGACCCTTGGGATCGGTCAGCTGGACCTGGTCCCCGACCTGGAAGGGCCCGCGTCTGCGGGCGGCACCGGTCGGTTCGGACATGCCGACAATCCTAAGGGAAGCGGAGCCTCCCGCCCTACCACCATGATCAGCGGCCGCCGGTCAGCGGCCGGAGACGGCGGCGGTCAGCCGCTGCTCGATGTCGCTGAGCGAGGCGACGCCGTACACCCGGCCGTCCGCCTCGACCACCAGGTACTCCGCCGCCGGGGTGGCCTGGACGGCCCGCAGCAGGTCCTCGCCGCCGAGGTCGGCGCTCAGCCGCATCCCGGGTTCGAGGTCGCGGGCGAGCGGTCCGACGGCCACCCAGGGGCGGCGGTGCTCGGGCACCGACCGGACGGCGGCCTCGCGCACGAGGGCGATCGGCTCGCCCCGGCCGTCCACCACGATCACCGCGCCGGCCCGGGCCTCGCGGGCGCGGCGCAGCGCCTCGCCCAGCGGGGTGTCGGCGGTGACCTCGACGGCCCGCCGGGCCAGCTCGCGCAGCCGCAGGCCGGGCAGCACCTCCTTGAGCCGGGCGTTGCGCAGGCTGCCGGTGGCACCGTTCCAGATGATCGCGGCGAGCACCGCGGCCAGCAGGGCGTCCACCAGGGTGTCGGTGGTGGTGCGCTCGACCCCGCGGGCGGCGCTCAGCAGCGGCAGGCCGATCAGCACCGCGACGGCCAGCCCGCGGCCGACCCAGGCGGCGGCCACCGTGCCGGTCATCGGCTTGCCGCTGATCGCCCAGACGACCGCGCGCAGCATCCGGCCGCCGTCCAGCGGCAGGCCGGGCAGCAGGTTGAAGGCGGCGACCACCAGGTTGGAGATCATCAGGCCGGTGAGCAGCACCCCGGGCACGGTGGAGAGCTCCACCGCCCGCACCCCGAGGTAGAAGAGGCCGCCGAGCAGCAGCGAGAGCAGCGGGCCGACGAAGGCCAGCCAGAACTCCCGCCAGGGGCTCTCCGCCTCGTTCTCGATCTCGGAGACCCCGCCGAAGAACTGCAGCTGGATCCGCCGCACCCCGAGCTTGTAGCGCAGCGCGACCAGGGTGTGGGCGAGCTCGTGCACCAGGACGGAGGCGTAGAAGGCGACCGCGAAGAAGAACGCGACCAGGTAGCGGGCGCCGCCGAGATCGGGCAGGACGTCGCCCAGCTGTCCGCCGAACACCCAGGTGATCAGTGCGGCGATGACGAACCAGGACGGGGTGACGTAGACGGGCACGCCGAAGGGCCGGCCCATCAGGATGCCGCCGCGGCGCTCGGGCGGCGCCCCAGCCGGGCGCCCGTCGCCCGCCCGCGGTGGCCGGTCGGAGGGCTGCTGCCCCCTGCTGTCGCTCACCGTGATCCCTTCGGTCGTCTCCCCCGTCGTGCCCGGTACGCCCACGCTACGTGATCGCCGCCCTCCGGCGCCGCGCGGCCCTCCCCCCGGCTTCATACCCACTCCCGCGCGTCCGTGGCAGCACCGTGGCAGCGGGATGACAGGAAAGGGCAATAGGGTCGTAGCCATGCAGCACACCGACACCAGCAGTGCCGCCGTGCGTCCGGCGGCACCCCCGACCGGGCTCTCCCCGTCCCGAGCGGGGGACTTCCTCACCTGTCCCCTGCTGTACCGGCTGCGGGTGATCGACCGGCTGCCGGAGCCGCCGAGCTCGGCGGCGACCCGGGGCACGCTGGTGCACGCGGTGCTGGAGAGGCTGTTCGACAGCCCGGCGGCCGAGCGGACGCCGGAGCGGGCGCTGGGCCTGCTGCGCCCGCAGTGGGAGCGGCTGCTGGGCGAGCGCCCGGAGCTGGGCACGCTGTTCCCCGAGGACCCGGACGGCGCGGCGCTCACCCGCTGGCTGGCGGACGCCGAGAAGCTGGTCGGCCAGTGGTTCCGGCTGGAGGACCCGACCCGGCTGCACCCGGTGGAGCGGGAGCTCTACGTGGAGACGGCCCTGGGTTCGGGGCTGCTGCTGCGCGGCTACATCGACCGGGTGGACGTCGCCCCGACCGGTGAGGTCCGGCTGGTGGACTACAAGACCGGCCGGGCGCCCTCGCGGGACTTCGAGGGCAAGGCGATGTTCCAGATGAAGTTCTACGCCCTGGTGGTGTGGCGCTGGAAGGGCGTGATCCCCAAGCGCCTCCAGCTGGTCTACCTCGGCGGCGGCGGGGACGTGGTCAGCTACGACCCGGACGAGGCCGACCTGCTCGCGGTGGAGCGCAAGCTCCAGGCGCTGTGGGAACGGATCGGCCACGCGGTGGCCACCGGGGACTTCCCGGCCACCCGCAACCGCCTCTGCGACTGGTGCGACCACCAGGCCAGCTGCCCGGAGTTCGGCGGCACCCCGCCGCCGTACCCGCTGCCGCTGGCGCGTACGTCGGATGAAAGCGATCCCACGGGGGATCCGATGAGCAAGGAGTCCTAGGTGACGATCCGAGTGCTGCTGGTCGACGACCAGCCGCTGCTGCGCACCGGTTTCCGGATGATCCTGGAGGCCGAGTCCGATCTCGTGGTGGTCGGCGAGGCCGGCGACGGCCAGCAGGCGCTGGACCAGGTGCGGGCGCTGCAGCCCGACGTGGTGCTGATGGACATCCGGATGCCCAGGATGGACGGCGTCGAGGCGACCCGCCGGATCGCCGGCCCGGGGCGGGACGGCCCGGCCAAGGTGCTGGTGCTGACCACCTTCGACCTGGACGAGTACGTGGTGGAGGCGCTGCGCGCGGGCGCCAGCGGCTTCCTGCTGAAGGACGTCCCGGCCGAGGAGCTGGTACAGGCGATCCGGGTGGTCGCGGACGGCGCGGCGATGCTGGCGCCGAGCATCACCCGCCGGCTGCTGGACATGTACGCCACCAAGCTGCCCTCGGGCGACGAGGCGCCGCCGCAGGCGCTGAGCGCGCTGACCGAGCGCGAGCTGGAGGTGCTGAAGCTGGTGGCGCGCGGGCTGTCGAACGCGGAGATCGCGGCCGAGCTGTTCGTCAGCGAGACCACCGTGAAGACGCACGTGGGCCATGTGCTGACCAAGCTGCAGCTGCGCGACCGGGTCCAGGCGGCCGTGTACGCCTACGAGAGCGGGCTGGTGCGCCCGGGCGCCCTGTAGGGGCGGCGGCGGCCGCCCGCGGCTGCTGAAACGTCACGGCGGCCCGTCCGCTCCCCCGTTCCGACG
>NZ_JBHXEM010000036.1:0-72129 GCF_042724755.1 Kitasatospora sp. NPDC127067
CCGCCGTTGGGGGCTGACGGAGCGCCCGGGCCCCCGGGCGCCGCCCGGGGGGGCCCGACACCACGCCCGGGCGGGGGCCCGCCACCCCCCCCCCCCGGGCCCCTCCCTCGTTCGTCGGTCAGCGCACCCGGGTGGAGAACAGCCGGGCCGACCAGTACACCGCCAGGACGGTCATCACCACGACCACCAGCAGTCCCTGCCACACCACGCTGTCCCCGGCGTGCCCGGAGAACAGCGCGCGCATGCCCTCCACGGCCCAGTAGAAGGGGTTCCACCTGGCCGCCTGCTGCAGCCACCCGGGCGCCAGGGTGAGCGGCAGCAGCACCCCCGACAGCAGCGCGATCGGCTGCGCGATGGTGTTGACCACCGGCGACATCGCCGCGTCGGTCGGCACCATCAGCGCGATGCCGTAGGAGAGCGCCGAGGTCATCAGCGCCAGCAGGCCCAGCAGCAGGTAGGCGAGCAGCAGGTTCAGCGGGTTCACCCGCAGCCCGAACGGCAGCGCGATCAGGGTGATCAGGACGGCCTGCACCAGCAGCGCCACCATCTCCCGCAGCGCCCGTCCCAGCAGCAGCGCCAGCCGGCTCACCGGGGTCACCCGGGAGCGCTCGATGATGCCGGCCCTGAGCTCGCCGAGCAGGCTGAAGCCGGTGAACAGTCCGCCGAAGATGCACAGCACCGCCAACAGGCCCGGCACGTACACCTGGTAGGCGTCGGCGTAGCTGTCGGCGCCCTGCGGGGCGAGCACCTTCTTCAGCAGCGGGGCGAACAGCAGGAGGTAGAACACGGGCTGGATGATGCCGACGGCGATCCAGATCGGGGTGCGGATCATGAGCAGCAGCTGGCGCTGGAAGACCAGCCAGGTGTCGCGGGCGAGCTTCACGGTCTCCCCAGGGGGTTGTGCGGGTCCGGGCGGTACGGGGTCAGGACTGCTGCAGCGAGCGGCCGGTGCGGGCCAGGAACACGTCGTCCAGGCTGGGCCGTTGGAGCTGCACGGTGCCGGGCGTCACGCCCGCCGCGTCCAGGGCGCGCAGCAGCCGGGGAATGGCGGCGGCGCCGTCCTCCAGGTACAGCCGCAGCCCCTCGTCGCCGTTCTGCTCCAGCCGGTGCAGGTACGGCTGCGCGCGCAGCACCTCGGCGGCCCGCTCGAAGGCGGCCTCCGCGGCGTCCGCGGCATCCAGCCCGACCAGGACGACGTCGCCGGAGATCTCGCGCTTGAGCGCCTCGGGGGTGCCCTCGGCCACGACCTGGCCGTGGTCGACGATGGCGACCCGGTCGCAGAGCGCGTCGGCCTCGTCCAGGTAGTGGGTGGTGACGACCACCGTCATGCCCTCGGTGCGCAGCCGGCGGATCTCCTCCCAGACGTGCGCCCGGCTGGCCGGGTCCAGCCCGACCGTGGGCTCGTCCAGGAACAGCACCCGGGGCTGGTGGATCACCCCGAGCGCGATGTCCACCCGGCGGCGCTGGCCGCCGGAGTAGGTGGCGCACGGGCGGTCGCCGAAATCGGCCAGGTCGAAGGCCTTGAGCGCGTCCGCGGCGGCCTGGACGGCCTGCGCCTTGGCCGCGCCGTACATCCGGGCCTGGAGGACCAGTTCCTCGCGGCCGCTGACGTGGTCGGTGGTGCCGCCGCCCTGGGCGACGTAGCCGATCCGGCGGCGGACCCCGGCGGGGTCGGTGAACAGGTCGGCCCCGGCGATGGTGGCCCGTCCGCCGTCCGGGCGGATCAGGGTGGCCAGCATGCGCAGGGTGGTGGTCTTCCCCGCGCCGTTGGGGCCGAGGAAGCCGTAGATCTCGCCGGCGGCGACCGACAGGTCGATGCCGCGGACGGCGTCGACGGTGGGGTGCTCGCCGCTGCGGCGGGAGGTCTTCTTGCGGTAGGACTTGCGCAGTCCCGCGGTCTCGATCAACCGGAACTCCCGTGCGGGGATGGGCTGCCACGGCACCTGGAAAGGCGGGGCTCGGCACCTGCGGAGGGCGGTGCCGCTGCGACACCCTAGGACGAACCCCGCCCCGGAAACAATGGCCTAGACCAATGGACGTACCCTCGGCCGGTCTGCTAAGGGGCGGCGGTTCCGGGCCGGGGCGGGGCGGTTCCGGGGGTGGATCGGGGCCGGTCCGGGGGTGGGACGAGCCCGGTCCGGCCCGCTCAGCCGAGCGCCTCCAGCCGGTCCGCCGCGGCCACCGCACCGCCCCCGGCGAGCAGTCGGCTCCCGACCTGAACCGCCCGCTCCCGGTGGGCCGTGGAGTCCAGGACGGCCCGCAGCGCGTCCGCCAGCCGCACCGAGGTGACGCGCGCGAACGGCACCCGCAGCCCCGCGCCCGCCGCCGCCACCTGGCCGGCCACGATCGGCTGGTCGTGCCGGATCGGTGCGGTGACCAGCGGCAGTCCGTGCGCCAGGGCCTCGCCCACGGTGTTCATCCCGCCGTGGCAGAGCACCGCGTCCAGCTCGCCGCGCGCCATCAGCTCCAGCACCGGCGCCCGCCCCACCGCGACGGCCCGGGAGGGGAGTTCGGGCAGCAGCTCGCTCGGCGCGGCGAACACCGGCTGCACCTCGTCACCGCACAGCTCCAGCGCCCGGACGGACCGGGCGAGGAAGTCCGCGCCCAGCTCGCCGGCCAGGGTTCCCATGGTGACCAGCACCCGGCGCCGACCGGGCAGCAGCCGCTCCCACGGGAAGTCCGGATCGTGCGGCCGCGCCGTGATCACCGGCCCGACGAGCGCGTGCTCCGGCGGCGGGGTCGAGCCGGTCAGGGCCGGACCGGTGGTCGCCAGGACCAGGGCGGGGGAGAAGCGCGGGTCCAGGTACTCCTCCGCGGGCAGCCCGGCGCGTTCCCACAGCCCCCGCAGCAGCCCGGTCATCCAGGCCTCGACCTGCGGCAACGCCCGGTAGGGGCGCCCCAGTTCCATCGCCCCGGGCGCGAAGGACGCCCACGGCAGACCGTGCCGGTGCGCGACCAGCGCGCCCGCCGGAGTGTGCTGGTCGACCAGCAGCACGTCCGGCCGCCACTCCCGCACGACGGCGTCCAGCGGCTTCAGCGTGAACCTGGTGTACGGGACGATGAAGCCCTCCCAGAGCGAGCGCAACGCGGCCAGCCCGTGTCCGCCCTGGGCCCGGAACGCCCGGGTACCGGTGCCGAGCACCCGGGCCTGCGGGCCGAGCAGCGGGCGCAGCACCGATTCGGTGCCGGTCCAGGCGACCTGGTGGCCGCGTGCGGTCAACTCGGCGGCGATGCCGGCGGCCGGGTTGACGTGGCCGGTCAACGGCGGCATCACCAGGAGGAACCGGGTCATCGTGCGCCCTCCTCGGGGAGCAGCCGCTGGACATCGGCGACGGTCAGGGCCTCCAGGGCGGCCAGGTCGAGCCCGGCGCGCAGCGCGGCCAGGTCGGCCTGCGGGCCGAAGCGCCCGCGCAGCCGATCGGCCAGTTCGGCGAGTTCGTCCTCGTCCAGCAGCAGGTCGCCGTCCAGCCGGGCGTCCGGGGTGACGTGACGCGCCCAGCCGGGCGGCGCACCGGCCACCTCGACCAGCAGGGCCACCAGATCCTGGTTCAACGGGGCTCCGGGGTAGGGGGGTTCAGGGTTCGACATGAGAGATCTCCCACCTGCTCGACGGCACGGGGGTGAACGCGGCCGCGCCGGGGGAAAGTTGACCGGCTTCCGGGGAGCGGCGGCGACGGAGGGGGCCCGAGATCACTTGTGCGACCCGGCGGGCGTCGGAATACTAGCCCGGGTGACCGCACTGGAGGCAGTGGCCGTCCACCTCCCCCCGCACGCCGTTCCCATCGAGGCTGTGGGCGAGCTCATCGGCCTGACCCCACGTCAACTCCGTCTCTTCCGCCGCTTCCACGGCCTGGACCAGCTGCGTCTGGATCCGACCGGGACGCTGCCCGACCTGCTCGACGCCGCCCTGGACAACCTGCCGGAGCTGCGTGGACGCGAATCCGACATCCGCTTCGTGATCCACGCCCGCAGCATGCCGGTGGCGGTGCCCCATCCGCTCAACCCGCTGCACGACCTGCTCGACGCCCGTGGACTGGCGCACGCCAACGCCTTCACGGTGACCCACCACGCCTGCGCGGTGGGCCTGCTGGCCATCGACCTGGCCGGCAGGCTGCTCGCGGACGAACCCGACCCGGCGGCGCTCGCCCTGGTGCTGACCGGCGAGAAGACCTTCACCAGGGACGCCCAGGTGGTGCCCGAGACCGGCATCTTCGCCGAGGGCGCGGCCGCCTGCCTGGTCAGCGCCGGTGGCGAGCGTCACCGGATGCTCTCCTTCGTGGTGCGCCAGCGCCCGGAGTTCGACGGCCGGCTGGCCGAGGACCCGGACCTGCTCGCCCGCTACCAGCGCGAGTACCCGAACGTGATGGTGGAGGCGATCGAGGCCGCCCTGGACCAGGCCGGTCTGGACCTCTCCGACCTGGCCGCGATCCTGCCGCACAACGTCAACCAGGCGTCCTGGCGGATGATCGCGCGCCGGATCGGCTATCCGGTCGAGAAAGTCGTGCTGGACAACGTGCGGTCGGTCGGGCACAGTTTCGCCTCGGACAGCCTCATCAATCTCCACACCGCCACCACGCGGGGGCTGCTCCGCCGCGGCGACCACTACCTGATCGCCGCCGCCGGTGTCGGAGCGACCTTCTCCGCGATGGCGATGCGGTACTGACGGTCCGCCGGCCACCGGCCGCCGATGCCGCCGAATCCGCCGGCCGCCGTCCGCACGGTGACGCCGGATTCCCACACCACCCAGAGCCCCGGGGCGCCTGCAAGCCCCGGAGCACACATCCCACGTACGACGGGACGGGACACCCATGTCAGAAGCCGCGGTCCAGACCACCGACCCCGAACTGCGCGAGCGCATCCTGCACGGCATCGGCGAGCTCCTGCCGCGCGTCCTCAAGCGCGAACTGCCCGAGATCCCGCAGGACGCCTGCCTCTTCGACGACCTCGGCCTCACCTCGGCCGGCACCATCGAGCTGATCCTGGAGCTGGAGGAGTCCCTCGACATCCAGGTGGACGTCGAGCAGATCACCGAGGACGACCTGCGGTCGGTCACCAGGCTGGCCGACTACGTCGCCGGGCACGTCATCCCCGAGGACTGACCGGGTGGCCCCCGGTCCCACCGGTCTGCGGATCACCCGGGCGCTGGCCCGCCGGTTCGACGGCCGCTCGGAGACCTCGCTCGACCCGGACCTGCGGGTCTTCGTCTCCGACCTCGTCCGCCCCTACGGCCTGCCGCTGCGCGAGGACCTGCTGGGCGAGGGCGTCGGTCACTCCTACGAGGAACTGGCCGCCGGAGTGCTCCGCGAGGCGCTCGCCGAGGACGAGCCGGCCGACCTGCTGATCCTGGCCTTCGACACCCCGGACGTGCGGCCCGGCGCGCCGTCCTCGCTGGCGCTCAGCCGGTCCGTCCCGGGTGGCCCGCTCGCCTTCGCGGTCTGCGACCAGGGTGGAGCGGCGGCCTTCACCGCACTGCGGCTGGCCGCCGGCCACCAGCGCACCGGCGGCTGCCGCCGGGCCGTGGTGGTGCTGGCCGAACAGACCGCGCTGCACTACGAGCCGCCCGGACCGGTGCCGCTGCCGGAGCGGCACGCGGTGGTGGTGCTGGTCTGCGAGGAGGCCCCCGGCGAGGGTCTGGCCGTCCGGCAGGCCAGAGGCGCGACCTCCCCGGCCGAGTCGGTCCGGGCCGCGGCCGGGGAGCTCGGGCCCGAGGCGGCACTGCTGCTCGGTCCCGGCTTCGGTCCGCCGGAGCCCCCGCCGGCCCAGCCGTTCACCGGACTCTGGGCGGAGCTGGCCGAACACCTCCCGCAGTGGCGGGCGGCAGGCCGGCCCGCGCTGCTGGCCGGGTTCGACCGCCGGCTCGGCGTGCTGAGTACGCTGACCCTGCCGTGACGGCGATCGACCTCTGGCTGATCGACACACGTCAACCGGCCGCTCCGGCCGGGGAGCTGTGGCAGCTGCTCGACCAGGGCGAGCGCGCCCGGGCGTCCGGGATGGACCCCGGGGCGTGCGAGCGTTTCACCGTGGTGCGCGGCGCCGTCCGGCAGCTGGTCGCCGCCCGGCTCGGCGTTCACCCGGCCGACGTGGTCTGGCGGTACGGGCCGAACGGCAAGCCCGAGCCGGCGGGGGACGGCGGGCTGCGGGTCAGCTGGTCGGCCTCGGACGCCGTCGCGGTGCTGGCCCTCGCCGAGGGGCGGGCGGTCGGTGTCGATGTCGAACGGCTCCACGACCCGCGGACGGCCGAGCGGATGGCCGCCCGCTGGTTCCCGGCCGAGGAGGCGTGGTTCGTCGCCGAGCCCGTCGAACCGGCCGAGCGGGCGGCGCGGTTCACCGCGCTGTGGTGCCGCCGGGAGGCCTGCGTCAAGGCGTACGGCGGGCGCGTCGTGCAGTCCTTCGGCGTGCCCGTCGCCGGTCCGTCGCCTGTGCTGGTGGCCGACCCGGGCGTGCTCGGCGCCGGCCCGGCCCGGCTCTGCGACGTCCCCGTTGCGGAACCGTTCCGGGCTGCCGTCGCCGCCCTCGGGGGATCGCCAATACATGTCAACTCGCATGAGTGGAAAGGGAATTGACGAAACGCTCGATCAGGTCCGGTTTGGTCTGGACCAGCTGGCGAGCGCGCTGGTAGCGTCCCGGTCACACCCCCTGCCGAGCCCTTCCCGGCCCTCCCCGGCAAGCCGAAAGGCGTGTACGACGTGGCACCGCACGACGCTCCACCGCAGGACCCGACGTCACTCGGCGCTCCACCGCACGACCCGACGCTGCTCAGCGCGACACCGCACGACCCGACGCTGCTCGGCGCGACACCGTACGGCGCGAATCCGGCCACCAGGCGGGTCACCGTGCGGTACGCCGCCGAGAGCAGCGGCTCCGGACCGCTCACCCGCGGCCAGGACAACATGATCCGCTGCATCCGGGCCAGTGCCCCCGAGGCGATCAACAAGGAGTCCGTCTGGCCGGTGCCCGACGGCACCTCGGTCCCCTCCGGGCTGGTCGCCCTCCGTCGGCTGGTCGAGCGGCACGAATCGTTGCGAACCTCCTTTCCCACGGGCCCCGGTCCGGACGGATTCCCGGACCGCCAGGTGGTGCACCGGCAGGGCCGGTTCGCCGTCTCCGTGGTCGAGGCCGGCTGCCGCTCGGACGCCGAACTGAACGCGATGGCCGAGGAGTTGGGCCGGGTCGATGTCACCGTTCCGGTCGGCCTCGACCTGCCGCCGAGGATCCGGTTCACGCTGATCGCCGCGGGCGATCGACTGCTGCGGCTGGTCGCCGTGGTCTGCCACGCGGGCGCCGACGGCGCCGCCACCGCCGTGCTGATCGAGGACTGGTGCGCCCTCGCCGCCGGGAAGGAGCTGCCGCCGGTCACCGCGCCGACCCCGCTGGGGATCGCCGTGGCGGAGCAGAGCGCCCAGGGCCGCCGCAGGTCGGCGGCCGCCCTGCGGCACTGGGCCCGGATCCTCACCGCCGGTCCGGTGGGCGTCTTCTCCGACGCGCGGATCAGCGGCCCGCCCCGCGACCACAGCGCCCTGCTGGTCCGCTCGCGCACCGCCGCCGACGACCTCGCCGCGGTCTGCCGGCGCACCGGTGCCAGCCCCTCGGTCGTCCTGCTCGCCGCCTTCGCCGCGCTGGTCGCCCACCGTGCGGGCCGCTCCGAGCTGGTGTTCTCGGCGCTGTCCGCCAACCGTCAGCGCGCCGCCCTGATCGACCACGTCGGCACCCTCGCGCAGGACGCGCTGATCCTGCTCGACGCCGGCGCGGCCGACCTCGACCAGCTGATCGGCCGCGCCAAGTCGGCCTCGCTGAGCGCCTACTGGCACAGCACCCTGGACGCCGAGAAGGTCTGGCAGCTGGTGGACGACGCGGCCCATGTGCGCGGCGCCCGGTTCGCCCGCCAGGTGGTCGTCAACGATCTGAGCCTCACCATCCCGGCCTCCGTCGCCGCCGTCCAGCCGCCCCCGGCCGCCGACCCCGAACTCACCGTGCTGCCCGCCCCGCCGCTGCCGGTCCGGCTGATGCTCACCGTCCTGCGGATCACCGGCAGCCTGGACTTCGCCCTGATCGCCTGTCCCCAGGTGCTCGACCCCGAGGAGGCCGAGAGCTTCGCCCGGGCGCTGCCGGCCGTGCTCGCGGCCGCCGCCGAGGGCCCGGTGCTGCTGGCCGACCTGCCCGCGGCGCTCGGGCCGCCGGGGGCCGGCCGGGGCGGTGAATGGAAGCTGGTCGACGGCTCCTGGATCGATCTCGCGGCCGTCCGCGAACTCCTGCACGCCGCGCTCGGGGACCACCGGCTCTCGGTGAGCGAGGGAAGGCTGGTGGCCGAGGTGGCCGCCGTCGACCCCTCGTTCGGCCCCGCCGAGGCCCACCGAGCCGTGGTCGCCGCCCTGGCCGGACGCGACACCGCGATGGCACCGCACCGGTACGTCGTCCGGCACACCACGCCGGCGGGGGAGTGGACCGAGACCGGGAGCGGGCGCGACCGGGCCGTCGTCGCCCGGCTGTCGGCGCTCACCTGAACGGATGATCACGGCAGCCCGCGGGACACTCACTCCCACGGGGCGCCGTGATCGTCCCCGGCTCCCCACGGAAGGTCCGTCCAGGAGCAGCCGGAGGTCGCCCCCGAGGTGAGCCCCCACGGGCTCGGCACCTCCTCCTCGTCCCCGTCCTGCACCGGCAGCCGGTCGATCACTGCGACCAGGGCCGGCGGCAGCTGCGGGGCGAGCCCCCGGTGCACCCGGGACAGGATGTCCCGCCGTACGTCGTCCGGCAGCAGTGGCCGGTTCATCCGCAACACCCGCGGCCCGGGCGCTCGTTCGGCCGTCGCCAGCTGGTCCGACCAGGCCCGCCAGTAGTCGGCGTCGTCCGTCTCGCCGAGCATCAGGTGGTGCAGGTGCAGGCAGTAGGCGGCCGTCCCGCTGCCCGAGCCCGCCGCGAAGCGCCACCAGAACTCGGCGCCCTCCTCCTTGCCGGTGGCATACAGCAGCGCGCCGAACACCTCGGCCCCCTCCGGTTCGATCCGGCGCGCGTTCACCAGCAGGTCGAGTCCGCGCGAGGCGTCCGGCGCGCCCAGCAGCAGGGCCACCACCAGGCCGAGTTCGAACGCCGCCTGCTCGTGCTCCGACGGCAGGTGGGCGGGCGCGGCGGTGAGCCTGGCCCGGCGCAGCGCCGCGACCCGCTCCGCATGGGCGCGTTCGGGCCGGGGGACGCGGAACACCGTCCGGCCGCCGTCCGCCGGTTCCGCGCGGGCCGGGGCGCCCTCCTCCGGTCTGCCCGTCACAGCTCGCCCTCGTCGTCCGGGAGTTCGCCCACCCCGAGCCGGCGGGCCAGCCGTTCCCGGGCGTGCCGGAGGTTGGAGTGCACCGTCGCCACCGGCCGCCCCAGGTACGCCGCGATCACCTTGACGTGCAGGCCGAGCAGGTACCGCAGGATCACCACGTCCCGTTGCCGGTCCGGCAGTTCGAGGATCGCCGCGTACAGCCGCACCTCGTCGGCCTCGCTGTGCAGCAGCCCCTTCGCCACCTGCTTGAAGGCCCCGATCACCGCCGCGAAGGTGACCGCCTCCACCTCC
Source organism: Kitasatospora sp. NPDC127067 (assembly GCF_042724755.1). Lineage (NCBI taxonomy): Bacteria > Bacillati > Actinomycetota > Actinomycetes > Kitasatosporales > Streptomycetaceae > Kitasatospora > Kitasatospora sp. NPDC127067. The sequence continues at coordinate 9,554 of NZ_JBHXEM010000036.1, forward strand.
ACCGGCTCCTCGGCGGCCACCCAGTCCGAGACGTGCTGGTTGGCCAACCGCCAGGCGTAGGCGGCCGGTTCCTCGAACCGCAGGACCTGCGGCCAGCAGCGGGCCAGGTCGGACTTCACCGCCCCGACGACCAGCTCCGCGTCGGACCGGTTGCCTATCCGGGTCAACGCGAGCGCGTGCCAGGCGGGTTCGTGCGTCTCGCAGAAGGCGGCGTAGGCGAGGCCCAGGCGGAGTTCGGGGTCGGACCGGGGAGCGCGGTCGGAGCCGGCCGCCGGCGCCGTCTCCGCTCCGTGAATGTGCGCCACGGCCGTTCCGCCCCGGAACCTGCGCGCCGGGGCACCCCTGTCGATCGTCATCGAGCCTGCTTTCCGTGGCCGTCGGCTGCTCACCCGGCCACCCGAGGGTCGGGCTGTCGGTGCCCATCCTCATTCCATCAGGCCCGTCACTCCAGGATGCAATCCGAATACAGATGGTCATCTCATGGGCGCCGTCGGTTGGTTGGAATGCTCCGAAGCTGTTCGGAACACGACCGGTCCCGCCTATCGTGGTCAGGAGCGATCGGTCGGGAATGATCGGTCGGGAGCGGAACCGGGGGAGAGCGCGATGGGTCTCTACGACGGGGTGGACCTGCGGCTGAACGTGCCGCACTCGGCCCGGATGTACGACTACTTCCTCGGCGGCTTCACCAACTTCGCCGCCGACCGCGAGGCCGCCGGACAGGCCCTCGCCGTCGCGCCGTGGCTGCGCGCCGCCGCCCGGGTCAACCGCGCCTTCATGCAGCGCTCGACCCGGGCGCTCGCCGAGGCCGGCTTCGACCAGTTCATCGACATCGGCACCGGCATCCCCACCTCGCCCAACCTGCACGAGGTCGCCCAGGGCATCCGGCCGAACGCCCGCGTGGTCTACGCCGACAACGATCCGATCGTGCTCTCGCACGCCCAGGCCCTGCTCACCGGCACCCCCGAGGGCCGCACCGCGTACGTCGAGGCGGACGTCACCGACCCGCTCGGACTGCTCGCCGCCCCGGGCCTGCGGGAGACCCTCGACCTGTCCCGCCCGGTCGCGCTCTCCCTCAACGCCCTGCTCCACTTCGTCCCCGACACCCACGGCGCGTACGAGCTGGTCGAGCGCCTCAAATCCGCCCTCGTCCCCGGCAGCGCCCTGGTACTGACCCACGTCAGCCCTGAGTTCGCACCCGAGGACATCGCCCGGCTGACCCGGATCTACGAGGCCGCCGGCACCGCCGCCCAGGCCCGCACCCGGTCGGAGATCGTCCGCTTCTTCGACGGCTGGACGCTCCTCGACCCGGGGCTCGTCCCCATCGCGCAGTGGCGGCCCGCGCCGGAGGAGACGCCCGGGGCCGCCGAGGAAGTCTCGCTGTACGCCGCGGTGGCCGTCCGGCCGTGAACCATCGGACGGATGACCACCGCTGACGAACCGTCAGTGCGGATCCGGTACACCGCCGCCGACCTCTGCTCCGCCGCCATCTCCTGCAGCGACAGCACCGCGGCCAACCTGCTGCTCCGCGAACTCGGCGGACCGACCGCCGTCACCGGCTTCGCCCGCTCGATCGGCGACCGTGTCACCAGCCTGGCATCGCCTGGACCCCGGCCGGCGCCCCCGTCCTCCTGGCCGTACTGACCACCGAGCCGGCGGACGAGGCGGCCCCGATGGACGAACCCCTGGCCGCCCGGACGGCCACGCTGCTCGCGGACGCGCTCGGCTGACCCGGAGCCGCGTCCCGCGGGTGGGCGCTCCGGCCCGTCCGGGACTCCGGGGGCGGCCGCTCCCCGGGGCCCGGTGGATCCGGATCCACCGGGCCCCGGCAGGACCGCCGTCGGTCACATGGTGTTGACGATGAGCCCGATGTGGGTGAAGTAGTTCAGCCCGCCGAACGCCAGGAAGGCGAGGCCGGCCAGCCCCCATGCGGCGCCGATGACCGGGCTCGTCCACCGCCGGGGCGAGCGCAGCGCGAACGGGAAGAGCAGCGCCCCGATGCCGACCAGGACGTACAGCCCGGACATGAAGCTCGCCTCCAGCCACGGCCGGTCCGAGAACTCCCCCGAGACGGGTTCCTCGGGCGGGGCGGCGAAGAGCGTGTACCTCCAGCCCGCGGCGGCGATGCCGAAGCAGGCGAGCCCCATGCCGAAGACGAACACCGAGATCGGCGCGGCCACCCGGACCGTCCGGTCGACGCCGTCCGCGGCGAGGAGCTCGCTGCCGCGCGTCCAGAGGTAGAAGGAGGCGGTGAGCAGGAGGACGCCGAACGCCAGGGCGGGCTCGCCGAAGATGATGTTGTCGAACGGGAAGCCCTGCCTGGCCAGCGGCCAGGTCAGGGTCATGTGCAGGCCGGTGGTGACGAGGGTGAACCCGAGGGCCCCGAACGCCAGCGCCCAGCCGTCGAGCGTGATGGTGCGGCCCCGGGCGAGGAGCCGACGTCCCAGTTCCACCACGAGCAGCAGCCCGGCACCGGCGGCCACGGACATGATCGTGTTGTAGGTCGGCATCCTTGCCCAGTCGATCTTCAGACCGGATGCGGCGAGCGGCACGGCGTGCTGAATCATGGATCAGGCATGACGCAACACCGCTCGTCGGCAAACCGCCCGCCGCTCAGGTGGACCCGGTGGGCCGAGCCGCTCCGCCCCGTCCCGCCCCACGCGCTCCACCCGTGCACCCTCGTCCCGTGCGCTCCATCCGTGCGCCCCCGTTCCCCCGGGCACAGACTGGTGGGGGACCGAATGCTGCCCCGCGAGGCAGGGAGAGGCATGCTGCTGGGACTCACCACCGCGTTGGCCGCGACCGTCTGCTTCGGCTTCGGGGCGGTCTTCCAGGCGCGCGGCGCGCGGTCGGCCCCGCGCGCTGACCGGGTGCGGGCGGGCCTGCTGGCCGCGCTGCTGCGGTCCTGGCAGTTCATCCTCGGCACGCTGCTGGACATCGTCGGCTTCGTGCTGAGCATCGTCGCCCTGCGCTCCCTCCCGCTCTTCCTCGTTCAGGCCGTCACCAACGCCAGCCTGGCCGTCACCGCCCTGGCGGCCGTCTGGCTGCTGGGCGCCCGGCTGCGCCGGGGCGATTTCGCGGGCATCCTCGCGGTGGTCCTCGGCCTGACCCTGCTGGCGCTCGGCTCCGGCCAGGAGGGCCGCGACCACGCCGCGACCGCCTTCCACTGGGCGCTGCTCGCCACCACCGCCGCCATGGTGCTCGCCACCGTCGTCCTGGTGCGCCGGGAGGGCAACGCGGTCGCGGCCGGCCTGGGCCTGCTGGCCGGGGTCGGCTTCGGCGTGACCAGCCTGGCCGTGCGGGTCCTGGACGTCTCCGGCCCGGTCGCCGTCCTCACCGATCCCGCCGCCTACGCCCTCGCCGTCGGTGGCCTCGGTGGCTACCTCGCCTACGCCCTGGCGCTGCAGCGCGGGACGGTGACGGCCGCGACCGCCGCCGGGACGGTGACCGAGACCTTCGGCCCGGCGCTGATCGGCGTGACGGTGCTCGGGGACGCCGCCCGGCCCGGGTTCGAGTGGTGCGCGCTGACCGGCTTCGTGGTCGCGGTGGGCGGCACCTTCGTGCTCTCCCGCTTCGGTGAGCTGGAGGGCGAGTCCGCCGAACTGGTGGCTCCGCACCGGGACACCGAGGGGGAGCCCGCCGTCCCGCCCCGGTAGCCCGGACGGCTCCGCCATGCGAAGGTGACTTGCCGGACAAATCGGACGGCGACGCGGCCACAGAGCGGCAGGTGCCCGATGGCGGAGGAGTCCCACTCCCGACCCCGGTGGTCAGGCCCGAAGGCCCGCACGGACCCCTCGGACCCCAAGGAGCCCTCGGCCCCGAAATCCCCGGAGGGCCGGACCGCCCCGGCCGACCGCCCGGTCGCGCTGATCACCGGCGCCTCCTCCGGGATCGGCCTCGCCACCGCCACCCGCCTGGCCGACGCCGGCTGGCACACCCTGCTCTCCGGCACCGACCGCGCCCGCCTCGACGAACTCGCCGACCGCACCGGCGGCCGCGCCCTGCCCGAGGACCTGAGCAAGCCGGACGGCCCGGCCCGCCTCGCGGAGGCCGCCCTGGCCGCGGCCGGCCGGGTGGACGCCCTGATCGCGAGCGCCGGCCTGGGCTGGCGCGGCCCGTACGCGCAGACGCCCTCCGACACCCTGGACCGGATGATCGAGGTCAATCTCGCCGCCCCGCTGCGCCTGGTCCGCCTGCTGCTGCCCGGCATGCTGGAACGCCGCCGCGGCCGGATCGTGCTGCTCGGCTCGATGGCCGGCCAGGTCGGCGTGCGGGACGAGTCGGGGTACGCCGCCACCAAGGGCGGGCTGACGATGTTCGCGGAGAGCCTCTGGTACGAGCTGCGCGGCACCGGGGTGGGGGTGCGCCTGGTGCTCCCGGGGCCCGTGGACACCCCGTTCTTCGACCGGCGCGGCACGCCGTACCAGCGCGAGCGCCCGCGCCCGGTCCCGGCGGAGCGGGTCGCGGACGTCGTGGTCGCGACCATCACCACCGGGCGCGACCGGCTCTACGTCCCGCAGTGGCTCGGCTTCCCGGCCCGCATCCACGGGGTGGCCCCGGGCGTGTTCCGCCGGATGGCCTCCCGCTTCGGGTGAGCGCCGCCGTGCGGCGCCCGGGGGCGCTCACCGCCGGGGCCCTCGCCGTCGCCGCCGGGGCCGAGTTCCTGCACCTCGCCCCGGCCGCCGTCCGGCTGCCGCCGCTGCGCCGCACCCTGGCACGCCGCACCGCCGGCCACGGCACCGCGCCCGGCCACGTCGCCCTGACCTTCGACGACGGCCCCGATCCGCGCAGCACCCCGTACGTCCTCGACGCGCTGGACGAACTCGGTGCGCGCGCCACCTTCTTCCTGCTCGGCGCGATGCTGGAGCGGGCCCCCGCGCTCGGCCGGGAGCTGGTGCTGCGCGGCCACGAGGTGGCCGTCCACGGCTGGCACCACCGGCGGCAGTGGTACCCGGCCCCCGTCCGCGACCTGCGCGAACTGCGTCGCGCCGCCGAGGCGGTGACGGGACTCTGCGGCGCCCGTCCGCTCTGGTACCGCCCGCCGTACGGGGTCCTGACCGCGGGCCCGGCCCTGGCCGCCCGCCGCCTCGGCCTGCGCAGCGTGCTGTGGACCGCCTGGGGCCGCGACTGGACGGCCGAGGCCACCGGCGCGTCCGTCTACGCGACCGCCCGCCCGGGCCTCACCGGCGGTGCCACCCTCCTGCTGCACGACTCCGACTGCACCTCCGCCCCCGGCTCCTGGCGCGCCACCCTCGCCGCGCTCCCCCTGATCGCCGCGCACTGCCGCACCCGCCGCCTCACCCTCGGCCCCCTCCGCGACCACCGGGTGCCGCCGCCCGCCGGCCGGAACCGTCCGGTGTGACCGACGCGTCGTCAGGAGTGCCGGACGCCGGCCGCTCCGGCCGCGCCCGGTGCGGCTATCCCAGCCCCATCCGCCGCAGCGCCGCCCCGAACCCCGCCTGCCACGCCTCCGGTGTGGCGCCGGCGGACGGCGCGGGCTCGGGGCGGTGGAGCGCGGCCAGGGCGTTGCGGACCACCTCGGCCGGGTGGGCGGTGGCGACGTCGGCGTGGCCGAGTTCCAGCTCGTGCTGGAGGTTGTCGCGCCCGTGCCCCTGCACCACGTCGAGGAGCAGCAGCCGCCGGCCCAGTGCCCGGGCCTCGCTGCAGGTGTCGCCCGAGCTGGTGACCACCAGGTCGGCGGCGGCCATCAGCGCGGGGACGCGGTCGGTGTAGCCGAAGGGGTGCAGCCGGGGCTCCCGGCGCGCGGCGGCCCGCAGCCGGCGCTCCAGTTCCCGGTTGCGCCCGGCCACCGCGAGGACGTGCGGCCCGGCGGCGGCCAGCGAGGCGGCGGTGCGGGCGAGCGGACCGAGCCCCCAGGAGCCGGACATCAGCAGGACGCACGCGGCGCCCGCCGGCACGCCCAGCTCCGCCCGCGCCGCGGCCCGTCGCGGCGGCCGGTAGAACGGCCGGCGCAGCGGCGCCGGCACGACGGCGATGTCGGCATCCGGCCGGTACCGCCGGACCGCGCACGCGGCGACCTCGGAGGTGACCAGGAACAGGTCCGTCCCCTCCTGCACCCAGAGCCGGTGCGGCGTCACGTCGGTGCAGAACACGAAGTGCCGGAACTCCCGCTCCGGCGCCTGCCGCAGCAGCCGGTTGACCGCCGAGGTCGCGGTGGCGAACACCGAGACCACCAGTTGCGGCCGCTGCGCCTCGATCAGCTCCCGCAGCGCCGGGACCAGCCGGCCGCGGGCCGCCGCGTCGGCGAGCAGGGCGATCCGGGCACCGGGCCGCAGCGCCGAGAAGTGGAAGGCGTCGTACACCCCGGGCAGGTCGAGCAGCCGGCGGAACACCGCCTCCCCGGCCGCGCCCGAGCGCTGCCCGAGCAGGGCCATGGCGTCGACGGTGCGGGTGGTCCAGCCGCGTTCCCGCAGGGTGTCGGCGCAGGCCTGGGCCATCACGTCGTGGCCCTGTCCGAGCGAGCCGGAGACCAGCAGGGCGTGCGGCATCGGGCGGCCCCGTCAGGCGCCGGCGGCGGTGCCGACGGCGGCCCGGTACCAGTCCGCGTACCGCCGCACGCCGTCGGTGAAGTTGGTGCTCGGCGACCAGCCCAGCAGCCGCTTGGCCTGCGCCGAGGAGATCCGCCGCCCCGCGTAGTCGGCCTTCCGCCCGTCGATGTGCTCGATGGTGACGGGTCCCAGCAGGCCGTCCACCGTGTCGGCGATGTCCCGCACCGAGACGGCCGTCGAGCCCTCCAGCGCGAAGGTCTGGTCCTCGGCGGCGGGGGACAGGGCCCGGACGTGGGCGTCGGCGAGGTCCTCGACGTAGACGAAGTTGCGGCTCTGCCGGCCGTCCCCGGCGATGGTGATCGGCCGGCCGGCCAGCGCGGCCTGGACGAACCGGGCGACGACCAGCTCGTCCCGCATCCGGGGGCCGTACGGGATGCCGTAGCGCAGGATGGTGAAGTGCTGCCCGTAGAGCTCGCGGTAGCTGTGCACCAGCATCTCGGCGGCGAGCTTGGTGGCCACGTACAGATGGCCGCTGTGCTCCAGCTCGATCGGTACGTGCTCGTCCAACTCCTGCTCGCTGCTGTCGAGTTGCTCGTCGGTGAGGGCGGCGCCGTAGACCCAGACGGTGCTCGCCAGGACCGTCCGGCTCAGGCCGCTGCGCCGGGCGGCCTCCAGGACGGCCTCGGTGCCGTCGATGTTGGTCCGCACCGCGCGGACCGGGTCGGCGCTGACCTGCTCGACGTCGGCCATGGCGGCCAGGTGGTAGACCACCTCGCTGCCGGCCAGCGCCGCGGTGAGGGCCTTGAGGTCGAGGACGTCGAGCCGCGCGTGCTCGGCGTCCGGGTTGAGGTACTTGTCGGTGGTGTCCACCGCGAGGACGTCGTGGCCGGCCGCGATCAGGTGGTCCACGACGTGTGAGCCGATGAACCCGCAGCCCCCGGTGACGGCTATCCGCACGATCTTGCTCCCTTCGCTCCGGCTACCCGGCCAGGCGCCGGTACACCGCGGAGACGGCGTCGACCACCTGCTCCGTCTCGTCCTCGGTCATGTCGGAGTGCACCGGCAGGCAGACCTGCCGGGCGCAGACGTCCTCGGCCACGGGCAGCGGCCCGCGCCGGTACGGGGCGAACACCGGCTGGAGGTGCAGCGGCAGGTCGTAGACCTCGCCGGAAAGCCGCACCGCGTGCTCCTCGGCCACCGCCCGCTTGAACTCGGCGCGGTCGACCCCGGCCGGCAGCAGCGCCACGTACTTGTAGTAGTTGCCGCGGCAGCCGGGCGGTTCGGGCACCGGGTCGAGCCCGTCCAGCCCGGCGAGCGCCGTGTCGTAGCGGCGGGCGACGGCCCGGCGGGTCTCGATGAACTCCTTCAGCCGGCGCAGGTGCACCGCGCCGATCGCGGCGTGCGGCTCGCTCATCCGCCAGGAGTAGCCGGGCTTCACGTGGTGGTTGGTGGTGAAGGAGCCCTTGCCCTGGTCGCGGTAGATCCGGGCCCCGTCGCGCAGCTCGGGCGACTCGGTGAGGATCATCCCGCCCTCGCCGCTGGTGGTGACCTTGGTCGGGTAGAAGGAGAAGGCCCCGGCCAGGCCGAAGGTGCCGGCGGCGCGCCCGTTGAAGCTGCTGCCGTGGGCGTGCGCGGCGTCCTCGACCAGTGGGACGCCGCGCCGGTCGCACAGCGCCCGCAGGGCGTCGACCCGCGGGCCGACCAGCCCGCCGATGTGCACCAGGACGACGGCGGCGGTGTCCGGGGTGAGCGCCGCCTCCAGGGTCTCGGGGGACAGCGCGAGGGTGGCCGGATCGACGTCGGCGAAGACCGGCCGCCCGCCCGCGTGCACCACCGCCCCGGCGGTCGCGTAGAACGTGACGGCGGGGACGACCACGTCGCGGCCCCGGACGTCGACGCTGCGCAGGATCACCTCCAGCGCCGCCGTGCCGCTGCTCACCGCGACGGCGTGCGAGGCGCCGTGCTCGGCGGCGAAGGCCTGCTCGAAGCGCTCGGTCCACGGACCGAGGGTCAGCGCGCCGGTGGTGAGCATCTCGGTCACCGCTTCGGCGACGGCCGCGCGGTCGCTCTCGTCGAACACGATGCGGGCGGCTGGAACGCCCATGGGCACCTCCGGCGGCGGGCTGCCGGAGCAGCACCGATCGGGTCGAATCCTCCCGAACCGCACGTCAGCGGACGGGTCAGGCACATCACGCTACTTCGCCCACCGGTCCCCGGCCCGCCGTCGCCGACCGCACGGGTGACCGGATCTGCTGCCGCCGCAGGTCCGGGGGCTGCTTCCGGCGCAGGGCGTGCGCTCCTCCGTGCGGGGGATGGCACTACTGCGTCCGCAGTACGCAAACGGCCTGCACAGGGACGACGACGGAGCAGGGGTCGGCGATCAAGGATGGGTCATGCTGCGGGGACCGCGTCCACCAGGACGTCCGGTCGGCCGCGGCGCCTCCTGTTCCCGAGAACCGCATCCGAAGGAGTCCGCTCTCCCGTGGCCACGTTCCTCTACCGCCTGGGCCGATGGACCTTCGTCCGGCGCCGGCTGGTGACCTTCCTCTGGGTCGCCGTGCTGGCAGCCGTCGGAGTCCTGGCGGCCAAGGCGCCCGCCGCACCCGACGACGGCTTCGCGATGCCCGGCACGGAAGCGCAGAAGGCGTTCGACCTGATGAACGAGCGCTTCCCCGGCGGCCACGCCGACGGGGCCTCGGCGCGCCTGGTGTTCGTCGCCCCCTCCGGCCAGAAGATCACCGCCGCGCCCAACCAGCAGGCGGTCGAGCGGACGGTCGGCGAGCTCGCCGGCTCCGAGCAGGTCACCGGCGCGGTGAGCCCGTTCAAGATGCCGGGCGCCGTCTCCTCGGACGGCACCACCGCCTACGCGACGGTGAGCTACTCCGCCAAGGCCGGCGAGGTGTCCAAGACCGCCACCGACACCCTGGAGCGGGCCGCCCAGCACGGCCGGGACGCCGGGCTCAAGGTCGAGATCGGCGGCACCGCGCTGATGGCCAAGGCCGACGCCGGGGGCAGCAGCGAGGCCATCGGCATGGCGCTGTCCGCCGTCGTGCTGGTGATCACCTTCGGCTCGCTGGTCGCGGCCGGCCTGCCGCTGCTCACCGCGGTCGTCGGCGTGGGCCTCGGCATGGCGCTGATCACCGCGCTCGGCAGCACGCTCGGGCTCTCCACCACCACCGGCACCCTCGCCATGATGCTCGGCCTCGCGGTCGGCATCGACTACGCGGTGTTCATCGTCTCCCGCTACCGCGCCGAGCTCGCCGAGGGCCGCGCGCCCCAGGAGGCGGCGGGCCGGGCGGTCGGCACCGCCGGGTCCGCGGTGGTCTTCGCGGGCCTCACCGTGGTGATCGCGCTCGCCGGCCTCTCCGTGGTCGGCATCCCGATCCTGGCCAAGATGGGCATGGCCGCCGCCGGGACGGTCGTCATCGCCGTGCTGGTCGCCCTCACCCTGGTGCCCGCCCTGCTCGGCTTCCTCGGCCGCAAGGTGCTGCCGCGCAAGGCCCGCAAGGCCCGCGGCGGGGCGGCCCCGGCCGCGAAGGAGAACGGCGGCGCCCGCTGGGCCCGCTTCATCCTGCGCCGCCCGCTCGCGGTACTGCTCGGCGGTGTGATCGGCCTCGGCGTGCTCGCCGCCCCCGCGCTCGACCTGCGGCTCGGCCTGCCGGGCGACGAGTCGAAGCCCACCTCCACCACCCAGCGACGCGCGTACGACCTGCTCTCCGAGGGCTTCGGCCCCGGCTTCAACGGCCCGCTGACGGTCATGGTGGACGCCAAGGGCGTCGCCGACCCGAAGGCCGCCGCGAACGAGGTCGCCAAGAAGGTCTCCGGGCTGCCGGGGGTCGTCGCGGTGACGCCGCCGATGTTCAACCAGGCGGGCGACACGGCCCTGCTCAACGCCGTCCCGGCGACCGGTCCGAGCGAGGCCGAGACCAAGGGCATCGTGCACGCCATCCGCCACGACGCGGCCGGCCTGAAGACGGCCACCGGGGCGACGGTCCTGGTCAGCGGCACCACGGCGATGAACATCGACGTCTCGCAGAAGATGTCCGACGCCCTGCTGCCCTACCTCGCCGTGGTCGTCGGCCTCGCCGTCGTCCTGCTGATGGTGGTCTTCCGCTCGATCCTCGTGCCGCTGAAGGCGGCCCTCGGCTTCCTGCTGTCTGTGGTCGCCGCGCTCGGCGCCGTGGTCGCGGTCTTCCAGTGGGGCTGGCTGGCCGAGCTGATCGGCGTGGAACAGACCGGCCCGGTGATGAGCATGATGCCGATCTTCATGATCGGTGTGGTCTTCGGCCTCGCCATGGACTACGAGGTGTTCCTGGTCACCCGCATCCGCGAGGGCTACGTCCACGGCGAGGAGCCCGGCGAGGCGATCGTCACCGGCTTCCGGCACAACGCCCGGGTGGTCACCGCCGCCGCGTTCATCATGATCGCCGTCTTCGCCGGCTTCATCGGGATGAGCGAGCCGATGATCAAGATGATGGGTCTGGGCCTCGCCGCGGCCGTCGCCTTCGACGCCTTCATCGTCCGGATGACCGTCGTCCCGGCCGTCCTCGCCCTGCTCGGTCGCCGCGCCTGGTGGCTGCCGCGCTGGCTCGACCGCCTGATACCGGACGTGGACGTCGAGGGCAGCAAGCTGGAGACCCCCGCCCCCGAGCAGGCCCCGGCCCGGGAGTCGGTCACCGTCTAGGGCACTGCCGCCCGGCCCCGCCCCGACACCGTGCGGGGCCGGGCCGGCGCCCTACCGCTCGGACACCGGTTCGAGCCCAACCGTTACCGTTGCTGTCGGGGGCCACCGCGTGTGCGGAGGCCCCCGCCGCGGCCAGCCGCGCCCCCGAGCGGGATCGGCGCGGCTCGAACCCAGGCTGCCCGGTTGCGGGCGTGGCCAGCGTCCCCCGACCGGAGAGCAGGAGCATGAGCGACTTCTGGCAGCGCCTGCGCCGCGACCATCCGCGGCTGCTCGACGTCGCCGGCGGCACGGCCATGATCACGGTCACCGCCCTCGGCGCCACCATCGACCAGACCGGCGGCCGCTTCACCCCGTTCGCCGCGCCCACCTTCGTCATCGCGCTGGTCTCCGCCGTCACCGTGCTCGCCCACCGCCGCCACCCGCGTGCGGTGGTCGCCGTCACGCTGCTCTGCACGATGCTGCTCGCCATGGTCAGCCCCCGGCTCACCCCGACCCTGGCCACCCCGCTGCTGCTCGCGCTCTACTTCCTCGCCATCCGCACCGACCGCGCCACCGCGCTGCGCGCCTCGGTCGCCGCCGCCGTCCTGCTCACCGGGATCGCCCTGCTGTTCGGCCCCGGCGGGCCGGTCAGCGAACGGCTCGGCGTGCTCGCCTGGGCCCTGCTGCCCGGCGCCCTCGGCGACTCGATCCGCAACCGCCGCGCCCACCTCGCCGCCATCGAGGAGCGTGCCGAACGCGCCGAGCGCACCCGTGAGGAGGAGGCCCGTCGGCGGGTCGCGGACGAGCGGATCAGGATCGCCCGCGACCTCCACGACGTCGTCGCCCACCACATCGCCCTCGCCAACGCCCAGGCCGCCATCGCCGTCCACCTCATGGACAACCACCCCGTCCAGGCCCGGGAGGTGCTCAGCCACATCACCGACGCCACCGGCTCGGCCCTCCAGGAACTGCGCGCCACCGTCGGCCTGCTGCGCCGCGCCGAGGACCGCGCCCCGCTCGAACCCGCCCCGGGCCTCGACCGGCTGCCCGAACTGATCACCACCTTCGAGCGGGCCGGCCTGCCGATCCGGCTCTCCGTCGAGGGCGAGGCCCGCCCGCTGTCGCCCGGCGTGGACCTCACCGCCTTCCGGATCGTCCAGGAGTCGCTGACCAACGTGGCCAAGCACGCCCACGGCGCCGACGCCGAGATCACCCTCGCCTACAGCGGCAGCCGGGTCGCGGTCAGCGTCGCCAACGGCCGACCGACCGCGACCGGCCGCCGCCGCGCGGTGTCGCTGCCCCAGCACCCGCCCAGCGAGGGCGGCTTCGGCCTGATCGGCATGCGCGAGCGGGCCGGGGCGGTCGGCGGCCGGCTCAGTGCCGACCGGCGGCCCGACGGGGGCTTCCTGGTCACCGCCGAACTGCCGCTGCGCACCGGCGCCCGCGACGACGGCCCCGAGTCCGCGGGCGCCTTCACCGCCGCCGACGTCGCCCGGGCTGCCCGGGCCGCGCGCACCACCCGTACCGATCGCCCGACACCGGCCGAACGACAGGAGCACGCCGCCCGAGCGGACGGCGCGCTCCGAGAGGACAGGGACCACGCATGACCATCCGGGTACTGCTCGCCGACGACCAGGCCCTGCTGCGCGGTGCCTTCCGCCTGCTGATCGAGGCGGAGGAGGACATGGAGGTGGTCGGCGAGGCCGCCGACGGCCGGGAGGCCGTCGCGCTCGCCCGGGCCACCAAGCCCGACATCGTGCTGATGGACATCCGGATGCCCGGCGTCGACGGTCTCGGTGCCACCGCCGAGATCTGCGGCGACGAGGAGCTGTCCGGCACCCGGGTGCTCATCCTCACCACCTTCGAGATCGACGAGTACGTGGCCCAGGCGCTGCGCGCGGGCGCCGGTGGATTCCTCGGCAAGGGCGCCGACCCCAAGGAACTGCTCGCCGCCGTGCGCACCGTCGCGGCGGGCGAGGCGCTGCTCTCGCCCGCCGCCACCCGGGCCGTGATCGACCAGTTCCTGGCCCAGCCCGAGCCGGCGTCCGCCACCCCCGCGAGCGAGCGGCTGGCCGTCCTCACCGCCCGTGAGCGCGAGGTGATGTCGATGGCCGCCACCGGCCTCACCAACGAGGAGATCGCCGAGCGGATGTTCGTCAGCCCGTTCACCGTCCGCACCCACGTCCACCGGGCGATGTCCAAGCTCGACGCCCGAGACCGGGCCCAGCTCGTCGCCATCGCCTACCAGACCGGCCTGGTCCCGCCCGGCCGTCCGGTCTGAGCGTGCGGCGGGCGCGGCGGGGCCGGGGTCAGGCCGGGGGCTGACCCGCACCCGCCCGCGGAGCGCGGACGCGGGGGAGCCCGAAGGCGGACATCTCCTTCTCCTCGTAGGAGAGGAAGCCCAGGGAGCGGTAGAAGGCGTGGTTCCGCACACCCTCCGGGGTGGACTCGTGGTCGGTGGAGAGCAGGAAGAAGCGGCAGTGCGCGTAGCGGTCCATCAGGTGCTCCATCAGCGCACGGCCCACGCCCTCGCGGTGGTGGCGCGGGTGCACCAGGACGTCCTGGACATAGCAGACCGCCTCGTCGTCCGAGATGGTGCGGGCCAGCCCGAGCAGTTCCCCCGACTCGTCGCGCGCGGTCACGACCAGATGGGAGTTGGCCAGGCCGCGCATCAGTTTGTCGACGTCGCTGGTGTAGCCCTCCCACTCCACCGCGTCGTACAGCTCGAACATCTCGTCGCGGTCGAACTCCACCTCGCGGGCGATGATCACACGGCCTCCCCGATCGCGCGGCTCTCCCCGAGTCGCGGTGCCTGACGTATCCGAACTGCCGATCGTTCCAGGCCGGCCCGCTCCGCTCAAGGCGGTACGGGCCGCCTGCCCCGGGCCACGTCAGCCCGTTCGCGCGCGATCGCACGGGGGCCGACAGCCGGATCTTCCCGCGCACCGGCCGACCGGCCCGGGCCTCAGGGCTTGCGGGCCACCGCGCCGTACATGCTGACGCGGTCGGCGCCGGGCTCGGGGGTGGTGTCGGGGCGCCAGAGGGGGACGGTGGTGACGCCGGGTTCGAGGAGGTCGAGGCCGTCGAAGAAGGCCCGGACCTCCTCGCGGGAGCGGCCGACGAGGGGAGCGGTGGCCCTGTCGTACACGCCGGTGACCCGGTCGCGAGTCGTGGAAGGGATGAAGTCGGCGGTGCCGTGCGACAGGACCAGATGGCTGCCGGAGGGCAGGGTGTCCAGCAGCCCTGCGAGCACCCGGTGGGGCTGGTCCTCGTCCCGCAGGAAGTGGAGGACCGCGGCGAGGACGAGCCCGACCGGGCGGGAGAAGTCGAGCAGCTCCACCGCCCGGACGGCGTCCAGCAGATGGCCGGGCTCACGCAGGTCGGCCTGGATGACGGTGGTGCGGCCGGCGCCCGAGCCGGCCATCAGGGCCCGGGCGTGGCTGAGCACGATCGGGTCGTTGTCCACGTAGACGACCCGGGCACCGGGCCTGGCCGTCCGGGCGATCTCGTGGGTGTTGCCGGCCGTGGGGATGCCGGTGCCGATGTCGAGGAACTGGTCGATGCCGAGGTCGGCGACGCACCGCACCGCGCGGGTGAGGAAGGCGCGGTTGGCGCGGGCGGTGGAGCGGAACTCCGGGTTGGCGGCGAGCGCCTTCTCGGCGGCGGCGCGGTCGGCGGGGAAGTTGTCCTTGCCGCCGAGGTAGTAGTCGTACATCCGGGCCGGATGCGGCACGTCGGGCCGCAGGTCGGCCGCGATCCCGGCCCCGTCGGACTCCCACATGTTCTCGTACCCCACGGCTGCCGCCCCCTTCGCCCGGACACCACTGACACCGCTGACGATCCACTCGCGGTCCTGCTGCCGGACAGCCTAAAGCCCAGGTCACGGCGCCCGTGGCGGTTGGCCGGGTCACCCCCGTATGTCCCTTTCGTCGGGCCGGGGGCTCATGGTCTCGCCGCGCGTCCCGGCCGCTCCCGGAGCAGGATGGGAGACCGGGGCGGGGGAACAGGGGAACAGCCGGGGACGGGAGGTCGGACCGTGGGCATCGCGATGGCGGACATCCGCGAGTGGCGCGGCCACGCCGTGGTCGACGAGAAGGGCCACCGCATCGGTTCGCTGGAGTCGGTCTACGTGGAGACGGCCAGCGACGAGCCGTTCTTCGCCACCGTCACGGTCGGGTTCGCCGGTCGGCGCCGCCTGGTGTTCGTCCCGTTGGAGGGTGCGGTGGCCGGTCCGGACTACCTCCGGGTGGCGTACCCGCGCAACCTCGTCAAGCAGGCGCCGGCGATCGGCACCGACGACGTGCTGCCCGTCGAGGACGAGCCCGCCGTGTTCGCGCACTACGAGCTTCCGTACGCGACCGGCGCGGGCGGGGAACGCCGCCTGGCCCGCCGCTGAGCCGTGCCCTGGCCCGCCGCCGACCCGCGCCCGCCCGTGCCGCCGACCCGCGTCCGGCGCTGGCGGGTCGGGTACGACGTTCGCCACCCGGGAATGAATACCCCGCCGGGTACACTTGTCCATCGACAGTCGATGTGAAAGGCGGCCCGACATGCAGGTGGACGAGGAGGCGGTCGGCGCGGTCCTGAACCGGCTGCGTCGCGCGCAGGGGCAGTTGGCCGGGGTGATCGCGATGATCGAGGCGGGCCGGGACTGCAAGGACGTGGTCACCCAGCTCGCCGCCGTCTCGCGCGCGCTCGACCGGGCCGGGTTCAAGATCGTCGCGAGCGGCATGCGCCAGTGCATGGCCGCCGCGGACGAGGACGCCCCGCCGATGAGCGAGGCCGAGCTGGAGATGATCTGCCGCCCCCGGCCCTGCCGGGCGCTGCGCGCCTCAGTCGCTGGGTCCGCCGGGGGGCGGGGTGTCCGGCCCCCCCGCGGCCCCCGTCGTATGTCCGCAGGTGCGCCCACCGAAGTTCCCGCACCGCCCGACGCCCCGTCATGCTTCGTTCATGCGCCGGTCGCCGGCCTTCGGGTGAATGAGGCCGCCCGCAGTTGTACAGCCAACTGCGCGAGCTCCCTTCTCCCAGCCTCCGTGACCAGCCGTACCCGGCCCCGGCGAACCGTCCCCCGGCGGCCCGGTCCCGGGCGGCGGACAGGACAACCGTGGCCGCAGGCAGCGCCCTGACGCTCAGTTCCTCCACCAACCCCACCGAAGGCGACCGGCTCACCTTCCAGTGGACCACCGACGCCCCCGACGCCAAGAACTGGGTCGGCATCTACGACGGCGGCCGCCAGCCCGGCAACGGCGGCTCGCTGCTGTGGAAGTACACCCCGGGCACCTCGGGCGACGTCCAGCTCGACACCTCCGCGCTGACCGGCGGCCCGTACACCGCCTACCTGCTCGCCAAGGACGGCTACGGCATCCTCGCCAGGACCGAGCCGTTCTCTTTCCGCCCCAGGCCCGCCGTCGTCCGCCCGCACGCCGCCGTGGACGCGTTCACCGCCACGCCCGTCGCCCCGGGCGCCGCCGTGACGGTCCGGATCGGCGGCCTCTGGTCCCGCCCGGCCGGCAACCCGGCCGGCTCCGCCACCTACCGCAAGGTCGGCGGCCCGGCCTGGGCCGCCGTCAGCGCCGACGGCACGCTCACCGGCACCGCCCCCGCCGCCGCCGGCAAGAACCCCGAGCCGGTGGTCGTCGGCGTCAAGGACAGCACGGGTGCCACCGACACCGTCACCGTCCTCGTCCCGGTGGTGGACCCGGCCGCACCGCTGCGCCTCAAGGCCGCCAGCTGGAACCTGCACGACGCGGGCTCGGCCCACACCGACGCGCTGGAGAAGCAGTTGCGCGTGGTCCTCGCCCAGGGCCTGGACGTGCTCGCCCTGCAGGAGACCGCGGGGGAGCGGGCCAGGACCCTGGCCGACGCCCTCGGCTGGTACGCCTACCAGAGCCCGGGCAGCGTCGGCATCCTCAGCCGCCACCCGCTCACCGACGTCACCGCCCCGACCGCCGAACTGCCCGCCGCCGCGGCCACCCTGCGACTGCCCGGCGGCCGCAGCGTCCGCTTCTGGGCCGCGCACCTGGACGAGGCGGGCTACGGCCCGTACGCCGTCCAGGACGGGCGGAGCGCCGCCGAGGTGGAGGCCGCCGAGAACGGCTCGCTGCGGCTGCGGCAGGCCCGGGCGCTGGCCGCCGCCGTCCGCACCGACATCGCCCGGCGCACCCCGGTGGTGCTGGCCGGCGCGCTCTCCTCGCCCTCGCACCGCGACTGGACGGCCGCCACCGCCGCCGCCCACCAGGGCGTCGGCGCGCTCGCCTGGCCGGTCACCACGGCCCTCCAGGGGGCCGGACTGACCGACACCTTCCGCGAGGAGTGCCCCGATCCGGTCAAGGCCCCCGGCAACACCTGGTCGCCCACCCGCAAGCGGCGCGGCGACCGTCCGGAGCCGCAGGACCGCGTCGACTACGTCCAGTACGCGGGCCCGCTGAAGCTGGTCGAGGCGCACACCCTGGTCGCCGACTGGCCGCAGCCCGAGCCCGGCTCCGCCGCCAACGAGTGGCCCTCCGACACCGCCGCCGCGGTCGCCACCTTCCGGCTCTGAGCTCCCCGGCTCCCCATCCCCCAGCTCCGAGAGGCCAGTTCGTCATGCCCGAGCTCTCCCGCCGCACCTTCGTCGGCGCCACCGCGGCCGCCGGCGCCACCGCCCTGACCGGTCTGGCGACCACCCAGGCCGCCGCCGCCCCGGGCCCCGCCACCCCGGCCTCCGCCACCGCCGCCGGTGCCAAGCCCGCCGCCCCGCTCACCGGGACCATCAAGGACGTCAGGCACGTCGTCGTCCTGATGCAGGAGAACCGTTCCTTCGACCACTACTTCGGCACCCTGGCCGGCGTCCGCGGCTTCGGCGACAAGCAGGCGCTCCAATTCCCGGACGGCACCGACGTCTTCCGCCAGCCCGACAGCCGGCGCAGCGACGGCGGCGCGATGCTGCCCTACCGGATGGACACCGCCAAGTACAACGCCCAGAACGCCGGCGGCCTCCCGCACGACTGGGCCACCGGCCACCAGGCCATCAACAACGGTGCGATGAACAAGTGGATCGCCGCCAAGGGCGAGCGCACCATGGGCTACTTCACCCGCGACGACATCCCCTACCAGTACGCCCTGGCCGACGCGTTCACCGTCTGCGACGCCTACTTCACCTCGCTGGCCGGCCCCACCGACCCCAACCGCCTCTACCTGTGGACCGGTACCGCCGGCCCCGGCCGGGACGGCACCACCGGCCCGTGGATCGACAACACCCCGGTCACCGACAACCCCGTCGCCGACTGGACCACCTACGCCGAGCGCCTGGAGGCGGCCGGCGTCAGCTGGCGCGTCTACCACAACCCCAGCAAGGACGACCGCACCGGCGACTACGACGACAACGCGCTCTCCTACTTCAAGCAGTTCCACGAGTTCCCGCACGACGACCCGCGGTACGTCAACGCGATGACGAAGTTCGACCCCGCCGACTTCGACCGCCACTGCAAGGACGGCACCCTGCCGACCGTCTCCTGGCTGGTCGCGCCCTACCTGTTCTCCGAGCACCCGGAGGCCGGTCCGGCCTACGGCGCGCACTGGGTCGACCAGGCCCTGCAGTCGCTGATGTCCAACCCGGAGGTCTGGCAGCACACCGTCTTCCTGGTGATGTACGACGAGAACGACGGCTACTTCGACCACATGGTCCCGCCCACCCCCGAGCCCGGCACCCCCGAGGAGTTCACCCAGGGACGGGCCATCGGCCTCGGCAACCGGGTGCCGCTCTGGGTGATCTCGCCGTGGTCGCGCGGCGGCTGGGTCAACTCCCAGGTCTTCGACCACACGTCGGTGCTGCGCTTCATGGAGCTGGTCACCGGGGTGGCCGAGCCCAACATCTCGGCCTGGCGCCGGGCCGTCTGCGGCGACCTCACCAGCTGCTTCGACTTCGCCGCCCCCGAGCACTCGATCCCGGCGCTGCCCGACACCAAGGCCCTGATGGCCAGGGCCGACGCGGGCACCAAGCTGCCCGGCGTCGCGCTGCCGGCGGTCGGCGCCCAGGCGATGCCGGTCCAGGAGCGCGGCGAACGCCCGCACCGGCCGCTTCCGTACCAGCCGTGGGCCGACGTCGAGGTGGACCGGAAGACCGGCAGGGTCACCTGCACGATGAGCAACGACGGCTCGGTGGCCTTCCCGTACACCGTCTACCCGAACATCCTGCTCCCCTTCGCCGGCACCCCGTACACCGTCGCCCCCGGAGCCACCGCCCGCTACGTCTGGGACGCCGCCGCCACCGGCGGCCGCTACGACTTCACCGTGCACGGCCCGGACGGCTTCGTCCGACGCTTCGCCGGCACCGTGGTGCGCGACGGCCAGGACGGCCAGAACGACATCGGCGTGCCGATCGTCACCGCCGACCTGCGCGGCAACCGCGGGCTCACCCTCCAGGTGGCCAACGACGGGATGACCGACGTGGCCTTCACCGCCGCGCCGAACGACTTCGCGGGCACCGCGCAGACCGTCCACGTCAAGCCCGGCAAGCAGGCCGACCTGGCCTGGCCGCTGGACAAGCAGGGCCGCTACGACGTCGTCGTGACCGCCCACACCGGTCAGCGCTTCGTCCAGCGCTACGCGGGCTGGGTGCACTGAGCCCGGCCGGTCCGGCCGGGGGCGCCGATCCGGTGACCCCCGGCCGTGGCTCGGCCACCGTGCCGGAGCCCGCCGTTACCGTCGGGCGCATGCAGAAGATCACCACCTTCCTCTGGTTCGACGACCGGGCCGAAGAGGCCGTCGCCTTCTACACCACCCTGTTCCCGGACTCCCGGGTCACCAGGACCAACCGGTACGGCGAGACCGGCCCCGGCCCGGCGGGCTCGGTGATGACCGTCGAGTTCGAGCTCGCCGGCCGCGAGTACACGGCCCTCAACGGCGGTCCGGCGTTCCACTTCACCGAGGCGATCTCGCTCCAGGTGGAGTGCGAGGACCAGCAGGAGGTCGACCGGCTCTGGGCGGAGCTCACCGCGGACGGCGGTCAGCCGGGTCCGTGCGGCTGGCTCAAGGACCGCTACGGCCTCTCCTGGCAGATCACCCCCCGGGTGCTGCTCGATCTGGTCGCGGGCGAGGACCGGGCCAAAGCGGACCGCGTCTTCGCGGCCATGCTGCGGATGCAGAAGATCGAGATCCAGCCGCTGCTCGACGCGGCGCAGGGGTGAGGCCGTGACCGCCTTCAGCCACCGCGGCATCACCTACCTGCGGGCCACCCCCGAGCGGGTCTGGCACGCGCTCACCAACGCCGACGAGTCCGGCCTCTACTGGGGCCACCGCAACGTCTCCACCTGGCTGCTCGGCGCGCCCTGGGAACACCAGCGGACCGACGGCTCCGGGACCGCCGACGTCATCGGCACCGTCGAGGCGGTCGACCGCCCGCACCTGCTGGTCACCACCTGGGCCGGCCCGCAGGAGCAGCGCGCCGACTTCCCCTCCCGGGTCACCTTCGAGCTCCAGGGCTGGCAGGACCTCACCCGGCTCACCGTCACCCACGTGGACCTCGCCGACGAGGCCGCCCGGGCGGACGCCGAACAGGGCTGGTCGGCGGTGCTCGCCAACCTCAAGACCTACCTGGAGACCGGCCACCCGCTGCCGCAGCAGCCCTGGCTGATGCCCTGACCCCTGATCCCTGACCCCTGGCCCCGGCCTGTGGCGAACGGCGCCCGGCCGGGGCGTGTCCGCCACGGCGGAGCGCCCAACGCCGCCGGGCGCTCCGCCGTGGCGGACCGGCCGTCGCGGGCCCGCTCGCCGCGCAGCAGGCGGCGCAGCGCGGCGTAGCGGGAGAACCGCTCCCGGTTCGCCACCGAGGCCCGGTCCAGCTCCTCCATCAGCCGCCGGCTGCGGTGCTCCAGGTCCATCTCGTCCAGGATGCGGTCCACCTCGGCCAGTATCGAACCGTGCAACTGCCAGGCCTCCGGGTGCTCCTGGACCTTGCGCAGCAGCACCTGGGCGACGTTCTCCCGGCAGGCCCAGGCCGCCGCCAGCTCGGCGGTCAGCCTGTCCTCGGCTTCCTCGGCGTTGCGGCTCACCTGTGTGGTCACCAGCACCGCGTAGCTCACCATCGCGTCGCCCACGTGCGCCAGCAGCTCCTCCAGCCCCGACGCGACGTCCGGCGGGAAGAGCCGTTCGCCGGGCGCGCGCCGTTTGGCCAGGTCGGTCAGCGAGCGGGCCAGCACCCGGATCACCACGACGCAGATCTCCAGGGTGTCCAGCCCGGTGCGCAGCACCAGCCGGGACAGCAGCCCCTCGCTGATCCGCGGGTTGAAGCGCAGGCTGTCCTCCGCCTGGCGCAGCGCCGCGTCCACGTCGGCGATCGCCTGGTCCAGCCGCCGGGCCTCGTGCAGCCGTTCGGCGGCCCGGGCCACCGGGGTGGGGCGGCCCAGTTCCTCGGAGATGTCCAGGAGCAGCTGGCGGGCCCGCCGGGCGAGGTCCTCGATCGACTCCCCGGCGGTGTCCACCCAGACCGGCGGCGCGAACAGCAGGTTGAACAGCAGGCCGACGGCGGCGCCGATGAGCGTCTCCAGCACCCGGTCCCAGGCCTGCGAGGCCAGCTTGGTCACGCCCAGGATCAGCATCGCGCTGATCGCGACCTCCTGGACGAACTCCTCGACCCGGACGAACCGGCCGACGACCAGCGAGGCCAGGATGATCAGCCCGAGGCTCCACCAGGAGAGCCCGACCACGGCGCTGAACCCGATCGCGATCAGCACCCCGACCACCACCGAGTTGACCCGGCGGATGCTGGTCTTCAGCGTCGAGTAGACGGTGACCTGGACGACCAGCAGCGCGGTCAGCGGCGCCGTCAGCGGGGCGGGCTCGCTGCTCAGCTGCGTCGCCACCGCGTAGGCGATGGTGGCCGCCACGGTGGCCCGGACGGTCTGGACCACGAAGGGTTCTCGGGCACTGCGGCGGACCAGGTCCGCGAGGGACTCCGGGAGAAGGGCCATGTCGCCCTTCTTTCCCCGCATCCGCCGTTCACACCGCTCCCGGGGCGCTCCGGCACCCGTACGCCCGCATCGGGCCGGGCCGGCGCGCCGCAGCCGGGGCCCGCCGGCTTAGTTGTCGCGGTTGAAGCGCAGCTTCCAGGGGGCCAGCGCGGACTCGACCTGCACGCCCATGCTCATCTTCGAGGCGCCCTCGATCCGCTCCTCGAAACGGATCGGCACCTCGCGGATCGACAGGCCCTGCTTGACGACCCGGTAGTTCATCTCGACCTGGAACGAGTAGCCGTTGCTCTGCACGGTCGGCAGGTCGATGGCGCGCAGGGCGCTCGCGCGCCAGGCCTTGAACCCGGCGGTGGCGTCCCTGACCCCGAGGCTCAGGATCGCGTTGACGTAGAAGTTCGCCCAGGCGGACAGCGCCTTGCGGTGCCAGGGCCACTCCTCGGCGGTCGAGCCGCCGGGGACGTAGCGCGAGCCCAGCACCACGGCGGTGTCGTCGGCGAGCAGCGTCTCGACCATCACGGGTATCACCGAGGCCGGGTGGGACAGGTCGGCGTCCATCTGCACCACCACGTCGGCGCCCTCGTCCAGGGCCTTGGCCATGCCGGCCAGGTAGGCGCGGCCGAGGCCGTCCTTCTCGGTGCGGTGCAGCACGCCCACGGTGCCGCCGGAGTCCGCGGCCAGCTTGTCGGCGATCTCGCCGGTGCCGTCGGGGGAGTTGTCGTCGACCACCAGCAGGTGCAGGTTGGGCACCGGAAGCTCCGCGAGCATGCCCGCGAGGACCGGGAGGTTCTCCCGCTCGTTGTACGTGGGGACGACCACAACGACCTTGGGGGAGGCCTCGACCATGTTCTGTTTCCCTCGTGCCTGCTCCGGATGGGACCGTGCGAGTCTATCCGGCGTGTCGGCCGGCTCCCGCCCCGGGCGGGGCGGAAACCCGTTCGACCGCGATGGGCCGATGTGGGAGGCTGCCGCCGCCCTTTCCGAACGCCGACCCGGAGCCCTCCTTGACGATTCGTCGCAGCACCGCTCTGCCCGTCACCGCCCTGGTCCTCGCACTGGCCACGCTGACCGGCTGCGGCGCCGACAGCGCCGCTCCGCCGAAGGCCGCCCCCACGGCCGGAGCGTCCACCGGCGCCACCGCCGCACCGGCCGGCGCCACGGGCGCACCGGCCGATGCGACCGGAGCACCGGCCGACGCGACCGGAGCCTTCGACCCCGCCGTCGCGATCGCCCACCGCTCCCGGGAGCCGTACGCCGCGACCCTTGAGATGACCGTCGAGAGGGGCGAGGGCGGCGAGAAGGAGCTGACCACCGTCACCGCCCGGTCGAACCACAACACTCCGGCCGAGGGATCCCGTACGGAGGCGAAGATGGTCCGCGGGCCCTCCGTGCTGGCCTGGGAGGAGACAGTGATCATCGACCAGGCCGTCTACCGGCGGAACAAGGAGAACGGTGAGACCCGGTGGACGACTGATCAGAAGCCCCCGGCGAGCGTCGGGGTCGGCGCATACGACAACGACGGCTACGCCAAGGTCCTGCTGGACGCCGGGCCCGCCGCCCGCAAGGGCATGGAGACCGAGGCGGGCGTGCCGGTGTTCCACCTGAGCGCCCGGCTCTCACCGGCCGAGCTGCGCCGCGCGGACCCGAGCTACGGGGTCGGGCGCCAGAACGAGGGCACGGACGGGGCCGACTGCGAGCTGTGGATCGACCGGCTCGGCCGGACCGTCCGCAGTGAACAATCGACGGTGGTCGCCGGCAAGCCGGTCGTGACGAAGGAACGCGTCTCGGACTTCGGCCCCGCGGAGACCTTCACCCCGCCGGCCACCGGCTGAGCCGGGCCCCGCTACGCCGTGCCGTAGACGGCGGCGAGGTTGTCCTGGGCCGGGCGGGCCCGGCCGGCCGGGCCGGCGGCGAAGGCGCGCAGGACGTTCTCGGTGACCTGGCGGACCAGGTCCCCGGCGTGCGCGTCGATGCCGTGGTCGGCCCGGCCGCCGCCGGGGCCGCGGGCGTCCAGCGCCTCGACCCAGCGCATCGTCCCGGTGGCGAACACCCCGGCGCCGCCCGGCACGGTGCAGTAGGCGGTGTCGGAGTGGGAGCGGCGGCCGTCGCAGACCACGGGGGAGTGGGCGATCACCTCGATCGGGCGGGGGGTGGGGAAGCCGGTGTCCACCCGGTCGTACTCGACCCCGACCAGGTGCGGGAACGAGGCCCCGGCCGCGACGCCCGTTCCCTCGAAGGCCCAGTGCCCGGGCGAGGTGACCACGTACGGGGCGTCCACCGGGTAGCCGTCGTAGATGACGCCGAGCATCGAGCTCTCCGGGTCGGCGCCCGGGCCGGCCCGGAAGTCGGTGGTCGCCGGGGCGCCCGACAGGTGGCCCGGGTCCTGTGCCCAGGCGTCCTTGTAGCAGACCACCGCGCGGTCCGGCCCGAGGTCGGTCGGCTCGAACCGGACCCGGCGGAAGCAGCAGTTGGCGCCCAGGATCGCCAGGTTGGTCCCGGCGTCGCGGGCGGTGACCACGTTGGCCCGCTGCTCGGGCGACCAGTACTCGTCGTGGCCGAGCGACAGGACGGCGGCGGCCCCGGTCAGCAGGCCGGGCTCGCGGGCCACGTCGATGCCGGTGGTGTAGGCGAGCGGCAGGCCGAGCCGCTCGGCGAGGGCGACCAGGGGCGCCTCGTAGACCAGGAACAGCCCGGCGCCGTGGTCGTAGTCGTACGGTCGGTCGAAGACGGCCTTCAGCGAGCGGGTGGCCAGGCCGCCGGTCGGGCCGTTGTAGAGGCTGTAGCCGCCCCACTCGTTGTAGGCCTGCCAGGTCGCCGGGGCGCTCATGATCACGGTCCTGCCGGCGGTGCTCGCCGAGCGGACGGTGAGCGGGACGTAGCGCCGGCCGGAACCGTCCTCGGCGTCCAGGCGCAGCAGGTAGGCGCCCTCGGGCCAACCGGCGGTGTCCACCGCGAGGGTGCGCTGCCAGCCGGTCAGCACGGTGCGGGTCACCGGGTCCACGTGCGGCGCGGCCTGCCGGCTGCCCGGGACGTGCTCGCGGCGCCAGACCAGCCGGGCGCGGGCGCCGTCGTACCAGCCCATCCGGTAGGCGGAGACGGTGAAGGCCGCGGCCGGGGTGGAGACGTGCAGGCCGAAGGGCTCGCCGGGCAGGACGCTGACCCGGTCGGCGAAGCCCGCGATGGCGTCGTCCGGGCCGGGGTCGGTGATCTCCCAGTCGGGGTTGCCGGGGCGGGAGCGCTCGCTCGTCGGCCCGGTGCGCCCGTCGGCGGCCGGGCTGCCGGGGGTGCTCGGGGCGGAGGAGGCCGCCGCGGCCGCGGCGGCGGACGGTTGCGCGGCGGCCGGGGCCGGGCGGGGGTGGCCGCAGGAGGTGACGGCGGCCGCCATCAGGCCCAGGCCCAGAATCCTGCGCCGGCTCGGCTCCGCCACCGCGACCTCCGTGTTTCCTCGTGCGTGCCCGTGTCCGGGGCCGTGGGCGCGTCGACCCGGTCGGTGGCGGCGCGCTGCGGGCCGCCGGCCCGGTGTGTCGGCCGCGCGGACATCCTCGCGTGTTTCGCGAGGCCCGTGCGGGCCGCCGCGCCGGGCCGCAGCCGTCGCCGGGCTCCGTGGGGGCGCCACAGGGGCGCTTCAGGGGCGCCGGCGAAGGCGGCCGGGACGGCCCGCGACCGGGCAGGGCCGTACGGGCGCACCCGGGTGTGTCGACCGGCGCGGTGGCCCGGCCCCGGCGGGCCGGTCCCCTAGCCTGACCAGGCGCGCCGTCCGGCGGCCGCAGGGGGTCCGGAGCCGTCCGCGCCCGGCCGAGTCGTGGACAGGGGTGCACGTGGTTTCGTCGGGGTCGGCCGAAGCGGGGGCGGGGCAGGACTCCCGGCGCGGGCGGTTCCGGGCCTGGATGCTGGAGGGCCTGGCCGAAAAGGCCAAGCAGCACCCCGGCCCGCACGCCGAGGTTCCGCACGAGGAGGGCCGGCGCTGGTGGCGGGTCATGTGCCTGACCGGCCTGGACTACTTCTCCACGCTCGGCTACCAGCCCGGCATCGCCGCGCTCGCGGCCGGGCTGGTCTCGCCGCTGGCGACCATCGTGCTGGTGGCCGTCACCCTGCTGGGCGCGCTGCCGGTCTACCGGAGGGTGGCCCAGGAGAGCCCGCACGGCCAGGGTTCGATCGCGATGCTGGAACGGCTGCTGTCCTTCTGGCAGGGCAAGCTCTTCGTGCTCACCCTGCTGGGCTTCGCGGCCACCGACTTCATGATCACCATCACGCTGTCCGCCGCCGACGCCAGCGCGCACCTGGTGGAGAACCCGCACCTGCACGACGCGCTGACCGGCAAGCAGATCATGCTGACCATGATCATGATCGCGCTGCTCGGTGCGGTCTTCCTCAAGGGCTTCAGCGAGGCGATCGGCCTGGCCGTGGTGCTGGTCGCGGTGTACCTCTCGCTCAACGTCGTGGTGGTGGCCAACGGGCTGTGGCACGTGTTCAGCGAGCCGCAGCTGTTCACCGAGTGGACGGACGCGCTGACCGTGGAGCACGGCAACGCGATCGCGATGATCGGCGTCGCGCTGATCGTCTTCCCGAAGCTGGCGCTCGGCCTGTCCGGCTTCGAGACCGGCGTCGCCGTGATGCCGCACATCGAGGGCGACCCGGACGACACCGAGGAGAAGCCCACCGGCCGGATCCGCGGCGCCCGCAAGCTGCTGACCACCGCCGCCGCGATCATGAGCGTCTTCCTGATCACCACCAGCTTCATCACCACGCTGCTCATCCCGCCGGACCAGTTCGAGCCCGGCGGCCAGGCCAACGGGCGGGCGCTCGCCTTCCTCGCCCACGAGTACCTGGGCAGCACCTTCGGCAGCGTCTACGACCTCTCCACGATCGCCATCCTCTGGTTCGCCGGGGCCTCCGCGATGGCCGGGCTGCTCAACCTGATGCCGCGCTACCTGCCCCGCTACGGCATGGCCCCGCACTGGGCCCGCGCGGTGCGGCCGACCGTCGTCGTGCTCACCCTGATCGCCTTCCTGGTGACCTGGATCTTCGACGCCAACGTGGACGCCCAGGGCGGCGCCTACGCGACCGGCGTGCTGGTGCTGATCAGCTCCGCCGCCATCGCCGTCACCATCGCCGCCCACAAGGCCGGGCAGCGCCGCTGGCGGGCCGGCTTCGCGGTGATCGCCGCGGTGTTCCTCTACACCACGGCGGTGAACATCGCCGAGCGGCCGGACGGGGTGAAGATCGGCGCCTGCTTCATCGCGGGCATCATGCTGGTCTCGTTCCTCTCCCGGCTCAAGCGCGCCTTCGAACTGCGCGTCACCGACGTGGTGCTGGACGACGTCGCGGAGCGGTTCGTCCGGGACTACACCCACCGCCCGCTGCGGCTGATCGCCAACGAACCGAACAGCCGGGACCTCGCCGAGTACCGTGACAAGATCCACCAGATCCGGCGGGACAACGACATCCCGGCCGAGGACGACCTGGTCTTCGTCGAGGTCACCGTGCTAGACCCGTCCGACTTCGAGGCCGAACTGACCGTGCGCGGCGAGGTGCTGCACGACCGCTACCGGGTGCTCACCCTGGAGAGCTCCAGCGTGCCCAACGCCCTGGCGGCCCTGCTGCTCCGGGTGCGCGACCTCACCGGGCAACAGCCGCACATCTACTTCGAGTGGACCGAGGGCAACCCGTTCGCCCAGTTCCTGCGGTTCTTCCTGTTCGGACAGGGCGAGATCGCCCCGGTCACCCGCGAGGTGCTGCGCGAGGCCGAGCCGGACCGCTCACGCCGGCCGGCCGTCCACGTGGGCTGAGCGGGCCCGGCCGCCGGCGGCCCGCACGGCGCGTCGGCCGGTGACCGGGCCCTCCCGGCTTCGGGACGGAACGGCGCGCCGGCCGGTCAGCGGTTCTGGTGGGATCTGCTCCACGCGGGGGCGACGAAGGCCACCAGGGCGACGGCGAAGACGATCTGCAGGATGTGGCGGATCCAGTCGATCCCCGAGGTGTGGCGGACACCGATCCAGCCGGAGACGGCGTTGCCGAGCCAGGCCCCGGCGGCGCCGAGCAGCATGGTCAGCCACCAGGGGATCGACTGCGGTCCGCGCAGGATGAGTTTGGCGATCACGCCCAGCACGAAGCCGATGAGCAGAATCCACAGGAGCTGGAACATCGCAGTCCACCTTCCGGGCGCACCCGGGCCGACGGCCCGGTGCGCCGAATCGCCGATGACGAGGTTCGTCCCATGATCACCCGGATCGGGCGAACGGGCACGTCGACCGGAGACCGCGCAGGTCGGCGGCGTGCCACCGGGCCGCTCCCGGCCGGGACGGGCGAGAACCCGCCGCAGGTCGGGCGGGAAATCCGCTGTCCGCCGTCGCGGCCGCACGGATAGGAATGGGCGGGACGCGGACGTGCCGCGTCGCCGAGAGGAGCCGACCCCCGTGATTCGACTTCGTTCCGCCGCGCTGACCCTGGGCTGTGCCGCCGCCGCGCTCACCCTCACCATGGGGACGGCCCAGGCCGCGCCCGGCGACACCAGCACCAGCTGCTCCTCCTCGCTGACGCCGACCGGCTTCGTGGACGTCCAGTGGTGGAACAGCGCCGGCTGCGGCTCCGGGTTCACCCCGAACACCAAGAAGATCATGCAGCTCACCGGCTACCCGGTCGGCACCGTCGTCAACGCCTGCGCCTCGACCTGGCCGCCGGCCGGCTGGACGATCGTGAGCACCTTCTACGGCTCCGGCTGTCAGTACTCCGCGGTGCCGAGCCTGGAGAAGAACTCCTGGCAGCTCAAGCGCGTCTCCTGACGCCGACGCCCGATCCGGTGCCGGGGCCCGAACCGGCGACAGAGTGCCGGCACCGGCGAACGGTCCGGCACCCGTGAACGACCCGGCGGCGGCGTACGACCCGACGGCGGCCGGGACCTCAGACGTCCCGGACCGCCGTGACGGCCTCGCGGACCCGCGGGTGCGGATCCTCCGCCAGGCCGTCCAGCAGTTCGGCGACGCCCGGGGTGGACCAGCGGCCGACGGCCCGAACCAGGTCCTCGCGCACCTCCGGGGCCGGATGGGAGGCCAGCCGGGCGAGCCGGTCCACCGGGCCGCGCCGGCGCAGTCCGAACCAGTGCAGCGCGGAGCGCAGTTCGGCCGGGTCGCCCGGTTCGCCGGCCGCCGCGATCCGCGCGAGCAGCACGGGCACGGGCGGCGGCGGGCCGTCCAGCGGGTGCGGGTGGCGCTCGCGCAGCCGGCGGCCGCCGTACTCGCCGTAGATCCGGCAGCCCTGACAGGTGCAGGGCCGGGTGCCGTGGGCGCCCGGCACGTAGCGCCAGCCGGTGACCTGCGGCACGGCGCGGACCCGGTGCACCTCGCGGGCGCCCACCGCGCGCGGCAGGAACACCTCCCAGCCGCGCGGGTCGGCCAGTGTGCCGATCCGCCGGACCGCCTCGGCCGCGCGCAGCGGCTGCTGGACGCCCCGGGCCCGGTCGCGGTAGTGGCCGGCCAGGACCTCCTGCTCGTCGTCCAGCCGGAGGTGCACCGCGACCAGCGCGCCCTTGGGGCCGAACCGGGCCAGCTCGCGCAGCCACTGGTGGGTCAGCGTGTACGAGGGCAGCACGGGGAAGCAGTACACCCCGCGCGCGCCGCCCTGGCCCCGGCTGTCGGCGCGGATCCCGGTGCGGCGGATGCGCGGCGCGTTCGCCGCGGCGGTCAGGTGTACGAACATCGCCATGGGGCGGGATCCTAGCGAGCGGCCGGGTGGCGTTCCGAGCGATTTTCCGGGTGCCACTGCCGGGCGGCGAGGCGGCCCGGCGGCCCGGGGAGGCGGCCCGCTGTCCCGGGGGGGCGCGGTTCAGGCGGTGCCCGCGCGGCGGTCGATCAGGGCGGCCAGTCCGTCCAGGATGCGCTCCAGGCCGAACTCCAGCGCCTGGTCGCGGCCGCCCGGGTCGGCCATGGCGGCGGCGACCGCGGGGAAGCGGTCGGCGTGCTCCTGGACCACGGTGCCGAGGGCGGCGAGGAGTTCGGCCTCGGGGGTGGCGGCCGGCCCGGCGGCGCGGGCCTGCGCGGCGATCCCGCGCACGTGCCCGGTGAGCAGGACGGCGGCGTCCATCCGTTCGGGGCCGGTCAGCCCGTGGCCGTCGAGTGCCGTCACCACCCGTTCCAGCCAGCCGAGTTCCTTCGGGCCGATGATCCGCGCGCCGACGGTGGCGTCCAGCAGCCACGGGTGGCGGGCGAAGGACTCGGCCAAGTGGTGGGCCCAGGTGGTGAGTTGATCCCGCCAGTCGGCCCCCTCCGAGGCGTCCGGGGGCGCGTCGACGGCCGACTCGACCATCAGGGCGATCAGTTCGGCCTTGCCGGGGACGTAGCGGTAGAGCGACATCTTGGTGAAGTCGAGCAGTCCGGCCACCTTCTGCATGGAGACCGCGGCGAGCCCCTCCGCGTCGGCGACCTCGACCCCCGCCGCGGCGATCCGCTCCAGGCTCAGGGCCGGCTTCGGCCCCCGGGTGGGTCTGGCCGGCGGCCCCCAGAGCAGTCGCACCGTGTCGTTCGCCGCCTCGGCCATCATTCGCTCCGTCCTGGGCCGCGGCCTGGGGGGTTGTCCTTCCAGGCCAACTGTGTCTACCGTACACAGCAACAAACAGTGTCCGCGAGACACAGTTTTCTGATTCCCGGACGGAGTGGTTTCCATGAGCACCAAGGTCCTGATCTCGGGCGCGAGCATCGCCGGCCCCGCGCTGGCCCACTGGCTGGGCCGGTACGGCTTCGAGGTGACCGTGGTCGAGCTGGCCCCCGCACTGCGCGACGGCGGCCAGGACGTCGACTTCCGCGGTCGCACCCACCTGACCGTGCTGGAGCGGATGGGAGTTCTGGAGGAACTGCGCACGCTCGGCACCGGCGGCAGCCCGATGACCTTCGTGGGCCCCGACGGGCGCCGACTGCTGCACCTGCCCGCCGAATTCGCCGGCGGCGACCTGGAGGTCCCGCGCGGGGAACTCGCCCAACTGCTCCACCGGCACAGCAGCGCCCGCGCCGAGTACGTCTTCGGCGACTCGGTCACCGCACTGGAGGAGAGCCCGAGCG
Source organism: Kitasatospora sp. NPDC127067 (assembly GCF_042724755.1). Classification (NCBI taxonomy): domain Bacteria; kingdom Bacillati; phylum Actinomycetota; class Actinomycetes; order Kitasatosporales; family Streptomycetaceae; genus Kitasatospora; species Kitasatospora sp. NPDC127067. The sequence continues at coordinate 40,716 of NZ_JBHXEM010000036.1, forward strand.
GAGTCCGGGTCACCTTCCGGCACGCGGCACCACGCGAGTTCGACCTGGTGATCGGCGCCGACGGGCTGCACTCCACCGTCCGCCGGCTCGCCTTCGGCCCCGAGCGGCGCTACGTCCGCCACCTCGGCTACTACGCGGCCACCTGGCAGCTGCCCAACGACCTCGGGCTGCCGACGGGCGCGGTCGGCCTCAACGTCCCCGGCCGGCTGATGTCCGTCGGTGCCGCCCACCGCGACCCCGGCCGGGCCGGCGCGTTCTGCCTCTTCGCCTCGCCCGAGCTGCGCCACGACCGCCGCGACCCGGCGCAGCAGAAGGCCCTGGTCCGGGCCGCCTTCACCGGCCTCGGCTGGCGGGTGCCGCAGCTGCTGGAGAGCCTGGACGCCGCCCCCGAGCTGTACTTCGACTCGATCAGCCGCGCCGACGTGCCCGCCTGGTCGACCGGCCGGATCGCCCTGATCGGCGACGCCGCCTGCGGGGCGACCATCGGCGGTATGGGCACCGGCACGGCGGTGGTGGCCGCGTACGTCCTGGCGGGCGAGCTGGCCCGGGCGCGCGGCGACCACCGGGCCGCCTTCGGACGGTACGAGCAGCTGCTGCGCGGCTACGCGCAGGGCTGCCAGAAGGGCGGGGACCGGACCGGGCCGTTCCTCGCCCCGCGCACGGCCGCGGGCCTGCGGTTCCGCAACGCGCTGCTCAACCGGCGCTGGGTGCTGGAGCGGATGCTGGAGCTGGGCAAGCGGGTCAGCGGCGTCGAACTGCCGGACTACGAGCGCGACTCACAGCGTCGGCGGGAACTCGCTGGCTGACCGGCGACACCCGGTACGGCCCCAGGAGCCTCCACCCGGACGGTCCCGCGAGTCGATCGTGCGAGGGCCGCGCCCTCCGGGGGACGTGATGCCGGGGGTGCGGTCCGGCGGACCCGGTGTCGGGAACGTGTTCGCGGGCCGGGGCCCAAGGTCCCACCCGTTCGGCCCCTTGGCCCCTGGCGATCGGCGCCGCCGCGAGCGATGCTGCCGGTACCGGCCGGGACGATCCGCGTCCGGTCGGAGCAGGATCGTTGGACGAGGTGAACCGGCGTGCGGCATGCCACCGTCGAATCCGTGATGACCAGCCCCGTCGTCCTGGTCTCCCCCGAGACCGGATTCCGGGAGATCGTGACGCTGCTGAGCGAGTACGACATCACCGGCGTGCCGGTGGTGGACCCGGAGGCGCGCCCGCTAGGCGTGGTCTCGGAGGCCGACCTGCTGCGGACCCTGGCCGCGCAGGAGGACCCGGCCAGCCTGCTGCCCGCGCCCGAGTCGGCGCAGGCCGGCCCGAACGGCGAGGTGACCGCGGCCGATCTGATGACGGCGCAACCGGTCTGCACCACACCGGACACCAGCATCGTCGCGGCGGCGCGGCTGATGAGCAGGCACGGCCTGAAGCGGCTGCCGGTGCTGGACGAGGAGGGGCGGGTCATCGGCATGGTCAGCCGCGGCGACCTGCTGCGGGTGTTCCTGCGCGAGGACGTGGTGATCCGGCGCGAGATCGTCGAGGAGGTGCTCGGCCGGATCGACGGGGTCAGCCCGGCGCAGGTCGGGGTGGAGGTCAACCAGGGGCGGGTGGTGCTCAGCGGCACCGTGCCAGAGCAGCACCTGGTGCCGATCGTGCTCAACCTGTGCCGCTCGGTGGACGGGGTGGTCTCGGTGACCGACCGGCTCGGGGCCGAAGGGGCGGCGCCGGTCGGCTGACCGGTCGCGCCGTCCCCGATCCGCGCGTTCGCCCCGGACCCGAACGATCCGCTTCGCATACTGCGGAGGGTATCGGGTAACTCACCCTGTGTGCCCGTCAGTGCGGACTGCCGGGACGGCGGAGCTTCGGGGAGGCGGCCGTGGCAGTCGTGTTCGACGCGGACTTCACTTCGACCAGTCAGTGGATCGCCGGGCGCAGCAGCGCCTATCCCCGGATGGGGCCGACCAACCGGAGCGACCACAAACTCGACTACCTCAACCGCGACTACTGCCCCGACGGCGTGTTCGCGGCGGTCCGGCGGCACAGCGGCGGGCTGTGGAGCTGCAACCTGCTGACCACCGAGGGCAGTCCGGACGGCTTCCAGCTCCGTGCCGGGGACGTGCTGTCGGCGAACGTGACACTGCCCGTCGAGCTCGGCGCCTGGCCGGCGATCTGGACCTGGCGGGACGGCGGCAACGAGGTGGACGTCTTCGAGTACCACCCGGACAACCCCGACCTGCTGGAGATCTCCAATCACGTTCGGGGCGGCTACCGGTACTGGCACGGCGCGGGCTCCGGGATCGGGCCGGGGGCGACCTTCGATCTGCGGGTGGTGCTCGGCGCGAACTCGGTGGACTGGTACGTGGAGGACGAGCTGGTCTACGCGGACCTGCACGGCGTCGGGTCCGGGTGGCACGCGTACCTGATCGTCAACATGTCGGTGGCGGACGGGACGTACCACGACCGGCCGCCCTACGGCGGGCCGGACCGGCTCAGCTGGGTCTGCCGCGGCCTCCGGGTCGAGCGCTGAGCGGGCGGGCGCCGAGCGGGCGGGCGGGCTCACGGGTGCCCGAGGTGACGGCGCTCCGTGGGGCTCCTGCGGCTCGTGGGGTGCCTACGGTTCGCGGGGTGCGAAGGCGGCGGTGATCGGGCCGCGCGGGGCGTACCCGCCGCGCGGGTCGAGCGGGGTGAGCAGGGTGTGCGGATCGCGTGGGCCGTACAGGCCCTGCGGACCGTTCTGGCCGTTGTGGCCGTACAGGCCGTTCGCGCCCTGCGGGCCGGGCCGGCCGGAACGCTGGAACCAGACCGCCCGGCGGTGCGGGCCGATGTGGGCGGGGTCGGTCACGTACAGGTCGTCGCGCGGGGCGCGCTCGTTGCCCGGGGCGAGCGCCGCGTCCACGGCGCGGTCGGCGAGCGCTCGCAGCAGCGCGGCGGCGGTGGTCTCGGCGGCGCCCGGCGCGATGGCGAGGGCGGTGAGCTCGGCCCAGAGCGCGGTGGTGACGTAGCCGATCGGGGAGTGGCCGAGCGCCGGGACGGGGCGCGCGTCCGGGTGACGCCGCAGCGCCCCGGCGGCGACGAGCTGCTCGGGGGAGCGGTCGTCGTCCGGCGGTCGGAAGGCCGTGGGTGGCTGGTGAGTCGTGGGCCACTGGGGGTGGGACACGGGCGGCGGATGGTGGGTCACGAGCGGCACGCTACCCCGGTGGGCGCCGCGCCGGGCACCGGACCGTTTTCTCCGGCTTCCCTCATGCCGCTTTCACCGGTGGCGGGCGCACGATGGTGGTAGGCGCTGCTCACCTCGGCGGGCCCCGACGGGGCCGGAGGAGGAGGTCCTGATGAGGTACTGGCACGGACACGGCCACGTCGTGGGTGGCTGGGGCATGGGGCTGATGGCGTTCGGGACGCTGCTGCTCCTGGTGATCGCCGTGCTCCTGGCCGTGGCCCTGTTCCGCTATTTCTCGCGCTCGCGGCAGCCGATCCCGCCCGGTCGGGGGGCTCCGGGCACGGGCGGATCCGGGGCGGGAGGCCCGCAGGGCTGGGGCCAGGCCGGGCAGGGGAGCCTAGGGGGCTGGGGGACGCCACCGGAGCAGCTGCTCGCGGAGCGGTTCGCGCGGGGTGAGATCGACGCGGAGGAGTACCGGCACCGACTGGAGACGCTGCGTTCGGCGAACCGGCCGGGCGGCGATTGACCCCGGTGCCGATCGGTCCGGCGGCGGTCGAGCCCGGTGGCGATCGACCCCGGAACGACACGGAGCGGGCCTGCCGCACTGCGGGTGCGGCGGGCCCGCTCCGTCGCCGGGGGCGGGACCGTGGTCGGCCGGTCGGGGGGTCTCGGTGACCGGCCGACGGCCGGGTGCCTACTCGACGACCAGCTCGACCGGGATGTTGCCCCGGGTGGCGCGGGAGTACGGGCAGACCTCGTGCGCCTGCTTGACCAGCAGCTCGCCGGTCTCGCCCGCGAGGGACTCGGGCAGTTCGACGCGCAGCACCACGGAGAGGCCGAAGCCGGCCCCGTCCTTGCCGATGGACACCTCGGCGGTCACCGAGACCTCGCTGGTGTCCACCCGGGCCTGCCGGCCGACCAGGCCGAGGGCGCTGGCGAAGCAGGCGGCGTAGCCGGCGGCGAAGAGCTGCTCGGGGTTGGTGCCCTGGCCGCTGCCACCGAGCGCGGGCGGCATGGCGAGGGCGAGGTCCAGCTGTCCGTCGGAGCTGACGGCACGGCCCTCCCGGCCGTTGGCGGTGGCGGCTGCGGTGTAGAGCGCGTCCATGGTGGCGTCCCTTCAGGTCCTGGGTGTTCCTGCGGCCGGTGGTCCGGGCGGTTGCCGGTCCGGCGTGCTTCGCGGCGGCCGCTGGGTCGTCGCTGCGCTGCGACCAGTAGAGCACGCAATTCAATTGCGCACAACTCAATGGCGTGATGGTGATCGGTACCATGGGTCCATGACCACCCATTCCGGCATGGCCGACGAGGAGCTGCTCCGCCTCGACCAGCAGATCTGCTTCTCGCTCAACGCGGCCTCCCGCGCCTTCGGAGGCGTGTACCGGGTGCTGCTGCGGGATCTCGGGCTGACCTACCCGCAGTACCTGGTGATGCTGGTGCTGTGGGAGGAGGGCGAGCTGCCCGTCAAGCGGATCGGCGAGCGGCTGCGGCTGGACTCCGGGACGCTCTCCCCGCTGCTCAAGCGGCTGGAGGCGGCCGGGCTGGTGCGCCGCGAGCGGAGTGCGGAGGACGAGCGGTCGGTGACCGTCCGGTCGACCCCCGAGGGGTCGGCGCTGCGTGAGCGGGCCGGGCAGGTCCCGCGCCGGCTGCTCGCGGCGACCGGGCTGCCGGTCGAGGACCTGGCCGCGCTGCGCGGACTGCTGGACCGGGTCACCGCCGCGCTGGACGCGGCGGAGGTGGAGCCGGCTCCGTAGGGGGTGGAGCGGCCCGCGTCCGTGCGCGGGGGTGGTGCGGCGGCTCGCCGGGTGGGCCGGTGGATCGGCGGGCCGGTGGGACGGGCCGGCGAGGTGGGCCGGTGGGGCGTGGGAGTCGGAGGTGCGGTCGTGGGGCTTGTCAAGCCACCCTCCCGTGCTCTGTGATCTGGGTCACATTGTTGCCCCTCGGGCCGGGCTCGTCAGGGCGAAGCGGCAGGTCAGCCACGCTGTTCGGAAGTGAACGGAAACGTTCGGCAATTGTCCGCCCGATCCGGTCAACAACCCGGAGCTCCCGGACGGTTACACGACGAGCCCCCAAGGGGCCGTCGGCGTGCCACCCGGTGGGCCGGCCAGCCGACCGATGAAAGGGGGGGCCGCGTGAGCACTCCCGGGCCGGGCGAGGAGCGGGGCCTGCGAGCCGACCCGCTCGGCGACCTGCCGAACGACTTCGAGGCCTTCTTCACTCGCGAGAACTCCGGGTACCTCCGTTACGCCCAGCAGCGCCTGCGGCACCGCGAGGACGCCCAGGACGCCGTCCAGAACGCGGGCGCCACGCTCTACAAGAACTGGCGCCGGGCTCTGGCCAGCCCCGATCCGCAGGCCTTCGCCTTCAAGATCGTCAAGGACGCGGTCGTGGACGTGCTGCGCGAGCGCCGCCGCACCGAACGCAAGCGACTGCGGGTGATCGCCCAGCGCCGTCCCGACACCAGCCAGGACGAGCTGAACGAGCTCGCCGAACTGGACGCCCTGGACTGGGCGATGGAGGAACTCGCGCGGGCCGCCCCGGTCCAGGCCGACGTGGTCCGGCTGCGCCAGGCGGGACTGTCCTACCACGACATCGGACGGTCCCTCGGCATCGCGCACACCACCGCCCGCACCTACTACAGCCTCGGACGGCGCCACCTGGAGTACCTGTTGGAGCACCCGGACGACGACGGGGCGCGGACATGAAGGTCGTGGACCTGCTGCGCGTGCACGCCGGTGAGCTGGCCCGGGAGTTCGACGACCACGATCCGGTGGACTTCACGCGCCGGCTGGCCGAGCGGCTCGCCGCCGTTCGACGGCCCGCCCCGGCCGTGCGCGAACGCCCCGCCAGGCCGCCCGCCGGTGCCCGGCCGCCGCACGCGCCGGCCTCGGGGCCGAGCCCGGGACCGGCGGCGGGGGCGGGGACGGGCGCCGGGCTGGGCGCGGGTGCCGGGGCGGGCGCCGGCTCCGGTCCGGGGGCGGGACCCGGTCCCGGGGCGCTCCCCGGGCAGACCCGGTGGGCCGGAGGGCGGGCGGAGCTGCGGCGCGACCTGCGGCACCTGTGCGCGGGGGTGGCGGGCGCGGTGGAGCCGGGCGAGCTGGCCCTGGACCTCGAACTCGCGGAGAAGACCGCCTTCCGCACCCTGGGCTGCCTGCTGTACGGCATGGGCCGCACGGCGGACGGCGTCTTCTGGTGGCGGATAGCCGCCCAGTACGGGGACCAGCTGGCCGTGCACTGCCTGGCGGTGCACTACACGGCCGAGGGCGAGCGGTGCGACGCGGCCCACTGGGCGGCCCAGGCCCAGGACCTCAGCGCCCCGGGCCGGCTGCCGGAGCTGGCGCCGGACGTCCGGCCGGGCGGGGCGGCGGAACTGGCGCGGGTGCTGGCGGAGCGCTACGACGGCGAGATCCTGCTGACGGTGCGGGAAGCGGTCGCGGCGCGGCCGGGGGCCGACCCCGGGCGGTTGGCGGTCCGGGCGGTACGGGGGCGGGGAGTGGTGCGGATCAGGTGACCGGGTGCGGCTGCCGGGGCGGCCGGTGTTGGGGGCGGAGGGTGTCCGGGGGAGCGCGCGGGCCGAGGCCGTCGCCGGGGACCGGGGGAGGGCAGGGGTCAGGTGAGCCCGGAAACGGCGGCGCCCAGGTACTCCGCGCCGAGCAGCAGCGGGACGACGACCATGATCGCCGCGTTGTGGGTGGCCGTCCAGGCCCGCAACTCGCCGAGGGAGCGCCGCGCGCGGCCGTCGGCCCGCAGGTGGACCGCGAAGGGCACCAGGGTGCCCAGCGAACCGAGCAGCACCAGCACGGCGGCCGCCACCGCCGCTTCCCGGCCACCGGTCGGGGCGGCGGCGATGGAGGCGGCCCCGCCGACGGCCGGGACGAGGGTGTTCGGACGGGTCACGACCAGGACCACGGCGAGACCGGCGGACCGGGCGGCGGACAGCCGGTCGATCGAGAGCAGCCAGACCGGCGGCGCGGTGACCCGGCCGGGGCGCGGCCGCTCGCGCCACTGCCGGGCGGCCAGCAGGAGGAGCACGACACCGAGGGCGAGCTTCAGCCAGGACGGCCAGGTCGGCGTGGTGCGGGTGGGGTTCCACGCGGTTCCCGCCGCCACGACGGCGGCCACCACCGCGGTCAGGCCGAGCAGCCAGCCGGCCGTGAAGGCGATCCCGTTGGCCCGGCCGCGAGGTGAGGCGAGGATCAGGAGCAGGGCGATCAGCGGCAGCGGGGAGAGCGCGACCGCCACCGCGGAGGCCAGCATCGGGCCGATCGCCTCGCCCATCCCCGCACCTGCCCTTCCCGTCGCCGGGCGCCGTCCGCCATTCAGCTACCGACGGGCGGGCGGCGCACGGCCGGTGCCGCCGTTCGGGTGAGGGCGGCACGGAGCGCGGGTTCGGGCGGGTGCGGGGATGGGCGCCGAGGGGTGCCGACGGGCGGCTGCGGGCGGCTGCGGGCGGAGGGTGAGGCGGAGAGCGACGGAGGGCCGCCGCACCACCGGGGTGCGACGGCCCTCCGCGGGCACGGGCCGCGTCAGTCGGTGCCGGACTCGATCGCCGCGAGGTCGAGCGCGGTGGGGTCCTTCTCGTCACCGGTGCCGGCGGCGATGGGAGCCGCACCGCCCGGGGCGAGCTCGCCGATCAGGCCGCTCCACGGCGCCAGCTGGCCGTGCACCGCGTACTGCTCCAGCTTGCTGCGCGAGTCGGCGATGTCGAGGTTGCGCATGGTCAGCTGGCCGATGCGGTCGTCCGGGACGAACGCGGCGTCGACGCTGCGCTCCATCGACAGCTTCTCCGGGTGGTAGCTGAAGTGGGGGCCCTGGGTGTCGAGGACCGAGTAGTCCTGGCCGCGCCGCAGCCGCAGGGTGACGCTGCCGGTGACCGGGTGGCCGATCCAGCGCTGGATGCTGTCCCGGAGCATCAGCGACTGCGGGTCGAACCAGCGGCCCTCGTACAGCAGCCGGCCGAGCCGCCGACCCTGGGTGTGGTACGTGGCGATGGTGTCCTCGTTGTGGATGGCGTTGAGCAGCCGCTCGTAGGCGATGTGCAGCAGCGCCATGCCGGGGGCCTCGTAGATGCCCCGGCTCTTGGCCTCGATGATGCGGTTCTCGATCTGGTCCGACATGCCCAGACCGTGCCGGCCGCCGATGGTGTTGGCCTCGTGGACCAGGTCGACGGCGCCGGCGAACTCCTGGCCGTTGATCCGGACCGGGCGGCCGAACTCGAACTCGACGGTGACGTCCTCGGTCAGGATCTCGACCTCGGGGTCCCAGAAGGCCACGCCCATGATCGGGCTGACGATCTCCAGGGAGGTGTCCAGGTACTCCAGCCGCTTGGCCTCGTGGGTCGCGCCCCAGATGTTGGCGTCGGTGGAGTAGGCCTTCTCGGCGGAGTCCCGGTACGGCAGGTCGCGCTCGGCGAGCCACTCGGACATCTCCTTGCGGCCGCCGAGCTGGTCGACGAACGCCTGGTCCAGCCACGGCTTGTAGATCCGCAGGCTGGGGTTGGCCAGCAGGCCGTAGCGGTAGAACCGCTCGATGTCGTTGCCCTTGTAGGTGGAGCCGTCGCCCCAGATGGAGACGCCGTCCTCCTGCATGGCGCGCACCAGCAGGGTGCCGGTCACCGCGCGGCCGAGCGGGGTGGTGTTGAAGTACGTCTGCCCGGCGGAGCGGATGTGGAAGGCGCCGCAGGCGAGGGCGGCCAGGCCCTCCTCGACCAGCGCGGCCCGGCAGTCGACCAGCCGGGCCTGCTCGGCGCCGTACGCGCGGCCACGGGCCGGGACGTCGGCGAGGTTCGGCTCGTCGTACTGGCCGATGTCGGCCGTGTAGGCGTAGGGGAACGCACCGTGCTCGCGCATCCACGCGACGGCGACGGAGGTGTCCAACCCACCGGAGAATGCGATGCCGATCCGTTCACCGACCGGCAGCTTGCTCAAGACCTTCGACATGGATGCACCCTTGACCCGCATGGCGGGCCCCTGATCTAGCGATGTGTGACGGGATTCGGCGTAATCGATCCGATGCCCGAACTCTGGCATAGATTTGCAGAGTAATGCAAGAGCATACGAAAGCCTGGGAGGCTGCAGGGGGCTGCCCGGCCGCCGCGCGTCGGGCGGTGAGCCGGCCGACTCGCTTGGTCGGACGGGTAGTTGGGGCCGATCAGGAGGCCGGTGCGGGTGCCCGGGTGCGCAGCCAGGCGGTACGGGAGGCGAGCGTGCCCAGCCCGAGGGCGACCAGGTGGCCGGCGTCGGCCAGCTGCTGATCCAGCGCCCAGGCGGCGGCCAGGGCCACGGCGAGCGCCGACAGTCCGTAGCGACGCAGCGGACGCGGGCCGAGCGCGAGGAGGCAGGCACCGGTGGCGACCAGGCCGTAACTGATGCCCACGTCCCGGGCGCGGGAGAGCGCGCCCGGGATGCGGGCCGTCACCATCACCCACATGGCGCCCTCGGTGAGCAGGGTGGCGCCCAGGTGCCCGAAGACGAAGACCGCACCGGCCCGGGCCGGACCCCAGCGCCACTCGGCCAGGCCCAGGACGACGGCGACAGCCGCGATACCCGCCCAGGACGGGACCCCGTCGACCACGAGGCCGCTGGTGAACAGGGTCCACCACTTGCCCACTTCCATGTGATGGATGTTGCTGCTGTTGTGCCGCACGAACCGGGCCCGCTCGGCATGGCCCTGGCTCGCCAGCCAGGAGGCCGTCACGGTCAGCAGCAGGACGTACGCCGTGGTGAGGCGCAGCCGGACGGCGGCTCTCAGCGCCGGGTGCCGGGAAGCCGCGGGGCCGGTCGGTGTCCTCGTGGCGAGGCGATCGCTCATCGTGCCTGGTGCCCTTGTTCGGCGGTTCCCGGAACCGGCTCGCCCGGTGCGCGGCGGGGAAGGCGGCGGCCGGGACGGTCCGAGCGTCAGCGTACGCGAACGGCCGGAAGGCGCCGGGGCCGGAGGCGGGGTGCCGGGAGGTGCCGTTCTCTCGTGCGGCCACGTCGTGGTGGCAGGTCGTTGCGGGTGGCGGGCGACCCGGCGACCGGCGACAAGGTGGTGGGTGGCGGCGGGGCCGGGCGGGGGCGAGGGTGAGGGGGATGGTGAGGAGTGTCGCGAGGAGGCGTCGATGGCCGGCAGCACCGTCAAGGGCCCCGAGGCACACCGGCGGCCCCGGTGGGTGCGTGCCGCCCACGCGGTGTGGGCCTACGTCCGGCGCGCGCCGGGGACCTACATCTGGCTGGCGATCCTGCTCGTCACCACGCAGGTGATCCGGCACGTCGATCCGGCGACCGCCGACCGCATCCTGGAGCGGCGTTCGACCAACCTCCACCACCTCCAGGTCTCGCCGGTCCGCGTCCTGGTGACCAGTGCCCTCTGGATCGCGGGCGGCGGCTGGCTGTCCTACTTCCTGCTGTACAACCTCTTCCACGTGCCCGCCGAACGATGGCTCGGCACGCTGCGCTGGATCTCGGTGGCGGCGCTCGCGCACGTCGGCGCCACGTACCTCAGCGAGGGCGTGCTCGGCTGGGCGATCCACCGCGGACTGGCCTCGCCGAGCGCCGTCTACACCCTGGACTACGGCGTCAGCTATGCGCTGGCCGGAGTGGTCGCGGTACTCACCTATCTGATCGTCCGGCCCTGGCGATACCTGTACGCGGCCGGGGTGTTGGTGGTCTACGGACTGGGCGTGCTGCAGAGCCGGGACTACACCAGCATCGGCCACTTCAGCGCGGCCCTGATCGGCTTCGCCTGCTACCCGCTGACCCGCGACCGCCCGGGTTCCTTCGACCCGGTCGCCTCGGCCCGCACGGTCTGGCGGCGGGCGCGCCGACGGTGACCGACGGCCGTCGATGGGACGGGTCGGCGGGCGGGTTTGCGGGGCCGCCCGCCGACCGGGCGGGTGGCGGGACTACTACCGGCCGAATCGCTGGGACACGCAGAGGATGTTGCCTTCGCTGTCCTTGAACCAGGCCGCGCGCATGCCCTCGCCCTCGGCGACGCCGTTGACGGTCTTCAGACCGGGGAAGTCGTACTCCTCGAAGGTGATACCGCGGTCGCGGAGGCCGGCCATCTCGGTGTCGAGGTCGGCGACCTTGAAGCTGGCCAGGGTGTGGGCGGCCTGACCGCCGCTGGGGGTGTGGTAGACGGTGACCTGGGTGCCGCCGGTGTCGCAGACGAACTCCTCCTCACTCTCCTCGGCGAGCTTGAGACCGAGGGTGTCGGTGTAGAAGGCCTTGGCGCGGGTGAGATCGGCGGCGGGGATGACTGCTTGCAGCGGAGCGTCTCCAAGCATGGTGTTTCGCCTCCTCCCTGTCACCAGGCTAGGGATGTGCGGGCGGTACCGCCCGGTGGGCGCGGAACGGCTTCGGACTGTGCGCGGGAGGTTGCCGGACGTCATGCGGGGCCGGCCTCCGGAGCGAGGTGACTTCGGCGGCGCGGGCGAAGTGAGGCCCTCACCCGGGGTGGCCGGCCGGCGGCGGAGGTGTCACCGGCCCCGTGGCCAGCCGTGCGGCACACGTTCCAGTACTCCCGCACCGAACAGCTCGTACAGCGGCAGGGCCTCCAAGTGGACGTAGCCGATGTGACAGTCGCAGACCGGCAACGGACAGGCCCGCGCCCGCAGTCGGGTGCGGTAGCTGCCGTCGTACAGGTTGCCGAGGACGTCCCGGACGAAGTGGCAGCGGCGCACCGTGCCGTCGCCGTCCACCGACAGCACGGACTCGCCGGTGCGGCACGGCAGCCCGGCGCTGGGATGGGCGTGCCGGCTGTAGCCGAAGTGCGGGTCGAGAGCGGCCCATCGGGCGGCCTCGGCGTCGGTGTAGTCGAGGCCCTCGGCGGCGTTGACCCACAGGTAGACGTCCTCGGAGAGCTCGGCGCGCAGCCGGCCGGCCTCGTCGAGGTGCTCGGGCTGGCCGACGACACCGACGCTGTACCGCACACCGAGTGCGTCCAGCTCGCGGCACTTGGCGAGGAAGCGGTCACGGGTGACCTGGCCGGGATGGAAGGTGACCCAGAGGGCGAGGGCGTCGAGGTCGGCCTCGGCGAGCCAGCCCGTGCGACAGCTGAGATTGGTCTGGATCGCGACGCGGCGGACGTGCGGCAGGCGGCTCAGCTCGACCAGCGCGCGGCGGTACCAGGACCGCACCAGCCCCTCGCCCCAGGGCGTGAACAGCAGCGACAGGGTGTCGCCGGTTCCAGCGCGCCCGGCGGCCCAGCCGGTGAAGCGCTCCAACGCGGCCCGGTCAGCCCGCAGTTGTCCGGGGCTGTCGCGCCGCTTGGCGAACGGACAGTACGGGCAGTCGTAGTCGCAGGAGGAGAGCGGACCGCGGTAGAGCAGGGTGAGGTCCCGCGCGCCGTCCTCCTCCGGCGGCGAGGCGGAGGGCATGCCGAGGAAGGTCATTTCGCCTCGTACGCCGCCATCAGGGCCCGGACCCCGGGCGAGAACAGCATCGGCCCGACGGCGTCCGAGTGCGCCAGGCCCTCCGGGCTGAGCCGCAGGAACGCCGGGTCGCCGTCGGCGAGCCAGCCGCGCTCGGCGAACCGGGCCAGCTCCGCCGGGAAGTCCTCGGCCGGGGACCCGCCGAACCGGGCACGGTAGTCCGCCAGCGGCATGCCCTCGGCCTGGAGCAGCGACTGCACCAGGTGCCGCCGGCGAGGCTCCGCACCGCCCATCCAGTGACCCACTTCGGCACGGTGGAAGTCCTCGGTGGCGACGTAGTCGTCGATGATGCCGCGCACCTCGGTGGCGTTCACCGCGTAGTCGAAGGAGTAGTGCAGCCGCGAGGTGTAGGAGCGGGCGCCGCAGCCCAGGCCGACCATGCCGTCGGTCTGGCAGGCGTACTCGCCCGCGCCGGCCTGCGGGGAGGCGGCCCGGCGGAACATCCGCATCGACACCTGCTGGTAGCCGTGGGCGAGCAGGTGGTCGCGGCCGGCCCGGTAGAGCGCGAGCCGCCGGGTGTCCCAGGAGGAGCGGCTCTCCTGCTCCCCGCGCCGGGCCAGGCCGGTCAGCGGGCGGACGTACAGCGGGTAGAGGTACAGCTCCTCGGGCCGCCAGGCGAGCGCGGTGTCCAGCGAGCGGAGCCAGCTCGCCTCGGTCTGGCCGTCGATGCCGTAGATGAGGTCGATGTTGAGCACCGGGAACCCGGCCGCGCGGATCCGGCCGAGGGCGGCCTCCACCTCGGCCCGCTTCTGCGGGCGGACGGCGGAGCGCGCCTCGGCGTCGTCGAAGGACTGCACGCCCAGGCTCAGCCGGGTGGTGCCCCGGGCGGCCAGCACCTCCAGCCGGTCGGCGGTCGCGGTGGCGGGCGAGGCCTCCACCGAGAGCGGCACCGCCCGCAGGTCGGCGCCCATCCGCCGCTCCGCGATGTCGCACAGCCGTTCCAGCTCGCCGGCCGTCAGATAGGTGGGAGTGCCGCCGCCGAACGCGGCCAGCGCGAACCGGGCCCCGTCGTCCAGCGCGGCGCGCACCGCCGCGGCCTGGCGCTCCAGGGCGTCCAAGTAGGCCGTGCTCAGGCCCTCCGGGCTGCCGATCCGGGTGAACAGGTTGCAGAAGCCGCAGCGGACCTCGCAGAACGGGATGTGCAGGTAGAGCGAGAGCGCGTGCTGCGGCTCGCCGGCCCACAGCTCGCGCAGCGGCGGACGTCCGGGCAGCGGGCGGTAGGCCGTCTTGTGCGGGTACGCGTAGACGTACGACTGGTACGGCGAGTCCGGGCGCGGGGGCGCGGTGGTCATGCGGGCTCCTCGGAGGTCGCGGCGGCGCCCGCCGGTCGGGCGGGGAGGGTGAAGTGCGCGTACGGGACCGTCCAGACCACCTCGTGGCCGATCCGGTGCCCGATGTAGCCGTCCTCGCCGTAGGCGGTGCCGTGGTCGGAGCAGACGATCGCGAAGCAGGGGCGGCGGGCGCTCATCGCGGCGAACAGCCGGCCGATGTGCGCGTCCACGTACTCCAGGGCGGCGGCGTGGCTGGCCCGCGAGTCCCCGTGCTCGCGGGTGGCGCCGGGCAGGTGGAACCAGTTCGGCTGGTGCAGTGCCGAGACGTTCAGGAAGAGGAACAGCGGCTGGTCGGCGGGCTGTTCGGCGGCGACCCGCTCGGCCCGGGCGACCTGCACCTCGAAGGACGTCGGCGAGGCCACGCCGGACTCGGGTGCCCAGTGGCTCTCCTGGAAGAGGCCGGGGAGCACCGAGCCCAGGGGGCCCTGCTTGTTGAAGAACCCCACGCCGCCGATGCACACCGTGCGGTACCCCGCCGCGGCCAGGGCCGTCGGCAGGTCGGGGGCGTCGAAGACCCAGGTGCGCGGGGCGGTGCTCTCGGATCCGGCGAAGCGGGCCGCGAACAGGCGCGGGTGCGGTCCGTCCGGGGAGGCCGGGGTCGGCAGGAAGCCGGCCAGGATCGCCTGGTGGGAGGCGTAGGTGAAGCTGCCGGGCGCGTGCCGGCGCTCCCAGCGACCGCCGGGGAGGACGGCGGCGAGGTGCGGGATGCGGCCGGCGGCGGCCAGTTCCTCGGCGACGTCGAAGCGGAGCGTGTCGAGGGTGACGAGCAGCAGGTCGTGGCTGCCCACGACGGCGTTCATGTCGGGGGTGGGAGCGGGAGCCGGGGCGTGGTCCGGGGTGTGGTCCGGAGCCGGGGCGTGGTCCGGGGTGTGGTCCGGAGCCGGGGTGTGGTCCGGGGTGTGGGCCAGGGTCGGGGTGTGGTCCGGGGTGGTGTGGTCCGGGGTGGTGGTCAGGTGGTTCATCGAGCGGGTTCCGTGATCTGGTGGTCCGTCGTCGCGGGCGACGCCGGGGAGGGGGCGGTGAGGGCGGCCAGCTGGGCGCCGTAGGTGTCCAGGCCCTCGGCAGGGCCGCCGGGCAGGCCGGTGAGGCGGGGGAGCAGGTCGCCGAAGGCGTTCACCTCGCCGACCAGGGCGCGCCGCCAGCCGGCCGTGGGCAGCACGTCGACGCCGACCATCGGCGAGCCGGGGAAGCAGGCCGCCGCGCGCTCGGCCGTCTCCAGCAGGGCCGGCCAGGCTGGCCCCGCGGCCTCCCGGACCTGGTCGATGCTGCCCCGGGCGCCGCCGAGGTGCAGGTTGGTCATCGGCTGGGTGCTGGTGCGCACCACGGCGTGGGTGGCCCGGCCGGCGACCACCACGACCCGCAGGTCCGCCGAGCGCCCCGACTGCGAGGCCTTCGGGATCCACTGCTCGACGTGCAGGCCGTCCGGTGCCAGGCCGTCGACGATCGCGGCGACCTCCCGCTCGCCGCGGTAGCGGCGCACCCGCAGCGAGTTGTGCAGGCCGCCGTCGGTGAGCTCCACCGAGGTGGTGGCCTGCACTTGCCCGCGCGGCCCGAACTCCAGGGCCATCACCCCGGAGGCGGAGGAGCCGTGCGCCGGCTTGACGAAGACCCGGTGCAGGCCGGCCGCGGCGAGGCGCTCGCGCAGGTGCTCCCAGCCGGTGACCTCGCCGCCGAGCGCCCTGGGCACCGGCACCCCGGCCGCGGTGAGCAGCGCGTGCGCCCGGCGCTTGTCGAACATCACGGCGATCTCCTCCGGATCGCCGAGCAGCCGTACGCCGGGCAGCCGTACGCCGGGCCGGGCGGCCAGCCCGCGCAGCGCGGCCATGACCCCCGCGTACCAGACGGCCGTGCCCTCGACCCTGGTCGGCGCGTAGCCGGGGCCGAGCGCCGGGCCGCGCAGCAGCCGGTCGACCTCGGGCTCCTCGCCGGGCGACTCGATGCGCAGCAGGCCGTCCTCGGGCAGCCGGTACCGGCCGCGCAGCACGTCCAGCCAGGGCAGGACGGCGGGCTCGGGCAGTCCGGCGGCCCGGGCGGCGGCCGCGAACAGCGTCACCCGTCGGTGCCCCGGGTTGCCGAGGACGGTCAGTCGCACGGTCATCGCCTCCGTGTCCGGCTACTCGGAGACCGAGACGTAGCGGTCGTCCTCGTCGTCCATCTCGTCCGCCTCGGCGTCGCTGAGGTCGAGCTCGACCCCGGGCAGGGCCTCGTGCAGACGTTCCTGCATCGCGTCGCTCAGGTAGTGGTGGTGCAGGTCGAGGGAGCGCAGGTGGGTGAGCGGCTGGCCCTCCAGCAGGGTGGTGGCGCCCTCGTCGGAGAGCACGCCCATGGAGATGTCGAGCGACTCCAGCCGGGCCACCACGGGGGCGTGGGCGAGGGCGGCGGCGATCTCGTCCTGGAGTTCGCTGTTGGCCAGCCCGAGGTGGCGCAGCTTCGGCAGCCGGGAACCGTCCAGGAACGGTGCCAGGTCGTCCATCGTCGCGTCACCGCCGTACTCGTCCACGCCGAGCCAGAGGGTCAGGCGCTCCAGCGCGGGCAGTTCGGAGCCGGCCACCGCGCGCACCACGGTGGCCGGAAGGCCGCCGGACTCGAAGCGCAGGCTGGTCAGCCGGTCGTGCCGCACCGGCTCCAGGGCGAGGTCCGTGCCGCCGCGCACGGCCAGCGACCGCAGCCCGGGGAAGGCGTTCAGCAAGGGGGTGACGTCGTCCATCTCCAGCCAGGAGATCTCGCACTCGTCGAAGGTCACCTCGCCGAGGAACAGCGCCTCCAGGGCGGGCAGGCGCCGCGCCTCGGCCGTGACGGCCTCGACGGCGGAGCGTACGGACGTGTAGCCGTCCTGCCACCAGGCGCCGATCACCACGGCGCGGACGCCGGCCGGGTCGACCTCCTCCAGGAAGGACTGCCAGAGCTGGACGAAGTCCTGCTTGGAGCCGTACTCGAGGGACAGCCGCCAGGCGACGGCGCCCGCGGCGGGCCGCGGCCGGGCGTCGTCGGGCGTGAACTCGTGGACCGGCAACTCGTGGAAGCGTTCGATGTGGCGGGAGACGGTCATGGAGGATCCTGGTGGGTCGAGTGGTCGAGTGGTCGAGTGGTCGAGTGGTCGAGTGGTCGGTCGGTCGGACGGACCGGCGGGCGGTCGGTCGGGTGCGTGCGGGAGGTGACGGTTACTCGGCCACGGCCACGTAGCGCCACCGGTCGTCGGGCTTGCCGGGCTCGGAGAGGTCGACCTCGACCCCGGTGAGGGCCTGGCGCAGGCGCTGCTGCATCTCCTCGGTCAGGTAGTGGTGGTGCAGGTCGAGGGAGCGCAGGTGGGTGAGGGGCTGGCCCTCCAGCAGGGCGGTGGCGCCCTGATCGGTCAGCACGCCCATGGAGAGGTTGAGCGACTCCAGCCCGGCGACGACGGGCGCGTGCGCCACTGCGGCCGCGATGTCGTCCTGGAACTCGCTGTTCTGGAGGCCGAGGTGGCGCAGCGAGGGGAAGCGGGTGCCGTCCAGGAACAGCGCGACGTCGGCCATCGTCGCGTCGCCGCCGTAGTTTTCCACGCCCAGCCAGAGCTCCAGCCGCTCCAGGGCCGGGAAGTCGCAGCCGGCCACCGAGCGCACGACCGAGCCCGGCAGGCCGCCGGCCTCGAAGCGCAGCGCCTTGAGCGCCTCGTGCCGCAGCGGCCGCAGGGCCAGACCGCCCTTGCCGTCCCAGTCCTGCGAGGCGCCGCGCACCACCAGCTCGGCCAGCCGCGGGAAGGCCGTCAGCAGCGGCGTGATGTCGCACTGCTGGATCCAGGAGATCTCGCACTCCTCGTAGGTGATGTCGCCGACGAACAGCGCGCGCAGGGCGGGCAGCCGGCCGGCGGCGGCGACGATCGCCTCCATCGGCTCCTGGAAGCCGTCCGGCTCGTCCGGGGCCCACTGGCCGATCACCAGGGCGGTGACCCGCTCGGTGTCGACGGCGCCGAGGAACTGCTCCCAGCGCTCGGCGAACGTCGCCTCGGACTCGTAGTCGAGCTTGACCCTCCAGGCGGCCGAGGCCGCGTCCGGCAGCTCGACGGCGCCGGATCCGCCCTTCTCCTCGGCCTCCTCCAAGGCCTCCACGAAGTCGAAGACGGGGAGACCGTGGAACCGCTCGATGTGGTCGTTGACAGTCATGCGCTGCTCCTCCGGGATCTGGGCCGAACAACTGTCTACCAGTCGGGACTGACAATCCGGCGGCCGGGTCGCCGCCCGGGCGGGTTGTCAGACCCTTGCTCTATGTTCGGGTCCTGGCTCCGGAGAGTGACCGCGGCAGACGCGGCGGAGCCGTGGGTTCCGGCGTCCGCCGGGGTCCGGCCGTACGGCGAGGGAGGACTGATGTACCGCCAGGGCGATGTGCTGATCGTGCCGGTCGAGGAGAGCGCGGTGCCGCCGCGGGTGGCGGGGCTGGCCGTGCAGCCCCGGGACGCGCGGGGCCGGATGGTGCTGGCGCTCGGCGAGGTCACCGGGCACGCCCACGCCGTGGTCGGCCCCGGCGAGC
The DNA here is from genome assembly GCF_042724755.1 of Kitasatospora sp. NPDC127067. NCBI lineage: Bacteria > Bacillati > Actinomycetota > Actinomycetes > Kitasatosporales > Streptomycetaceae > Kitasatospora > Kitasatospora sp. NPDC127067. The sequence goes on from NZ_JBHXEM010000036.1 coordinate 59,107, forward strand.
TGCGCCGCGAGACCGGGCCGTTCGGCGCGGGTTGGCTGCACCTGCCCGAGGGCGGCCGGGTGGTGCACGAGGAGCACGCGGCGATACCGCTGCCCAAGAGCTGGTACCGGGTTGTCCGCCAACGCGAGTACGCGCCCGGCGCGGTGCGGGTGGTCGCGGACTGACGACCGCTCCGCCCGCCGTACGGGGGCGGCACGCGGGTGGGGCACGAGGGCAGGGCGCGGCCGGGGCCGCGGCACGGGAACGGGAACGGGAACGGACGGCTGGGCGGGGAGCCCGGCCGGGAACGGAGCAGGGATGGAAACGGTGATCCACGACGAGGCCCACGGCGACCGGGCGCAGGCGCGGGAGCTGCCCGGGCCGGCCGAGGCGACGGCCCGTTGGCGGGCGGCCGGGGCGGCCACCGGGCCGGGGGACAGGGCGGCGGCCGAGCGTGCCATCCGGGCCGCCTACCGGGCGGCCGGACTGCCCGAGCCCGCGGCCGTCCGCTGGTTCGGCTCGCCGCTCGCCGCGACCGAGGCGGCCCTGGAGCTGCGGGCCGCCGGCGCGCAGAGCGTGCGTGAGGCCGTGCGCACCCGGCCCTGGGAGGAGGCCCGTCGACGGGCCGTCGAGCAGGTCGGCACCAGCGGGTGGGCGGGCCACTGGGCGCTCACCGGTGGCGAGCTCGGACCGGTCACCACCCCGCTCGCCGACCGACTGCGCAACGCCGTGCTCGACCGGCTCGCCCCCGAGGCCGACCGGGAGGCCGACGTCGCCGTGGCCGAGGAGGCACGGGACCGCCGCACCACCGTCCGGCTCGCCCTGCTGGACGCCGTGCGGGGTCAGCACGACGCGCCGTGGTTCGCCGCCTTCGAGGCCGCCGGGGCGAGCGCCGACGCCGTCGCACCGCTCGCCGAACTGGCCCGGGAGGCCGGCTGGTGGTGGCCGTACCGGGAGGTGGTCCTGCTCAGCGAGCGGCCGGCCGTTCTGCACCGCGACGAGGCCGGACGGCTCGACCGGGCGGACGGGCCCGCCCTGGAGTACGCCGACGGCTTCGCCCTGCACGCCTGGCGCGGCATGCCCGTCCCGCCGGAGTTCCTGGCCGGCCTGGCCGAGGTGACCGTCGAGCGGATCCGCACCGAGGAGAACGCCGAGCTGCGCCGGGTCCTGCTGGAGCACTACGGCTACGAGCGCTATCTGGCCGACTCCGGCGCCGAGCCCGTCCACCGGGACGAGACCGGGGTGCTCTGGCGGATCGTCCTGCCCGAGGACGAGCCGGTGGTGATGGTCGAGGTGGTCAACTCCACCCCCGAACCGGACGGCACCCACCGCACCTACTGGCTGCGCGTCCCCCCGAGCACCCGCACCGCGCGAGCCGGGGTCGCCTGGACCTTCGGCATACCCGAGAGCGCCTACCACCCGCAGCGCGAGACCTGACCCAGGATGCCTCCAGCCATCCGGAGCGGGCCCCTGAGCTGCGCGTGTTGACCCTCACCCCACGTCAGGCCGCACGGTGGGGCGCAGTGAACGAACGGATGATCGGAGGGACGCATGAGCTGGTCGGTGGGCCAGGTCTCCGGCTTCGCCGGGGTCACGATCCGGACCTTGCACTACTACGACCGGTCCGGGCTGCTCGCGCCCAGTGAGCGCAGCCCGGCCGGCTACCGGCTCTACAGCGGCGCGGACCTCGCCAGGCTCCAGCAGATCCTCTTCTACCGGGAGCTCGGCTTCCCGCTCGACGAGATCGCCGACATCCTGGCGGACCCGCAGGCCAACGCGCTCGACCACCTGCTGGCGAGGCGGCAGGCCCTCACCGAGCAGATCGGACGCCTGCAGAAGCTGGTCGACGTCGCCGAGCGGGCCATCGAGGTCCAGCGCACCGGGGTCGAGCTGACGCCGCAGGAGCGCTTCGAGGTCTTCGGGGACGTGGTCTTCGACCTCAGCTACGCGGCCGACGCCCACCTCAAGTGGGGCGAGCGGGACAGCCACCAGGAGGCCCTGGCCCGCGCCGCCACCCACTCCAAGGAGGACTGGCAGCAGCTGATGGCGGAGGCCGCCGAGTGGCGCGGCCGGCTGCTGGAGGCCTTCGACGCGGGGCTGCCGGTCGACCACCGGACGGTGCTGGACCTCGCGGAGCGGCACCGGCAGCACATCACCCGGTGGTTCACACCCTGCCCGCCGGAGATGCACTGCCGGATCGCCGACGACTACGAGGCGGACGCCCGGGCCTTCGCCCTGGTCGTCCCGCCGGCCGAGCAGCGCCCGGGCCTGGCCGGCTACCTCCGTGCGGCCATCGGCGCCAACGCCGAGCGGCGCGACGCGAACGACCTCGACAGCAACGACGGCAACGACGTCGACGGGGCGGTCCGATGAGGATCCTCGTCATGGCCGCCGGATCGTACGGCGACGTCGCCCCCTACACGGGGCTCGGGGCGTACCTGCGCGGTGCGGGGCACGAGGTCGCGCTCGCGGCGCCCGAGGCCTTCCGCGAGCTGGTGGCCGGCAGCGGCCTCGACTTCCGGCCGCTCCCGGTCGATCCACGCGGCGCGGGTGCCGGGCCCGCGCGCGGGCGCTCCGAACTGCTCGCGCGGGCCGCGGCGTTCATCGGGCAGCTGGGCGACGGGCTCGCGGACGCCACCGCACCCGGCGCCGATCTGCTCCTGCTGAGCACCACCACCGCGCCGCTGGGCTGGCACCTCGCGGAGGCGATGGACGTTCCCAGCCTGGGGGTCTACCTGCAACCCACGCTGCCGACACGGGAGTTCCCTCCGGTCGTCGGGGGCGGCCGCTCGTTGGGGAGCTGGGGCAACCGGGCGGCGGGGGCGCTCGGCCAGCGGGTCGTCGATCGTCTGCACGCCGAGGCCGCCCGCCGGATGCGGTCGCGGCTCGGACTCCCGGCGCTCTCCCAGACCGCGCGCCGGCGGGCCGTGGAACGGGCGCGCTGGCCGGTGTTGCACGGCTTCAGCCCGACCGTCGTACCGCGCCCGGCCGACTGGCGGGAGGGACTGCGGGTGGTCGGCAACTGGTGGCCGTACGTACCGGACGACCACCGCCTCCCGGCCGAGGTCGAGGACTTCCTGCGGGAGGGACCGCCACCGGTGTTCATCGGCTTCGGCAGCATGGCGGCCGGGCAGGGCGAGCGGCTGAGCACCCTCGCGGTGGAGGCCCTGCGGCAGGCGGGCGTCCGGGGCGTGGTGCAGGCCGGCTGGGCCGGGATCGCCGGGGAGGGCGACGACGTGCTGACCGTCGGCGAGCTCCCGCACGCCCGGCTGTTCCCGCACATGGCGGCGGTCGTGCACCATGCGGGCGCGGGCACGGCGGCCGCGGCCCTGCGTGCGGGCGTGCCGAGCGTCCCCGTCCCGGTGACGGCGGACCAACCGTTCTGGGCCGGTCGGCTCGCCCGGCTCGGTGCCGCCACCACGCCGGTGCGGTTCGCAGACCTGACCGCCGACCGGCTGGCGGAGGCCGTCCGGCAGGCCGTCGAGGAGCAGCGGCTGAGGGAAGGGGCGCAGGAGGTGGCCCGCGCGATGGCGGAGGAGGACGGCGCGGCCCGGGTCGCGGAGGCGGTGGCGGCATTGGGCCGGTAGGGGAGGAGCGGACGGGCCGTCGCGGGGGCTCGGGCCAGGGCCCGCTCCAGTCGGTCGAGCACCACGGCGGTGCGCAGTTGCGGCGCCACGGGAGCGCAGTGGTCCCCGGCGCCCCGGACCGGCGCTCGGACCCGCGGCCACTGCGGCGAGACGGGGTTCGAGGCCCGAGTGGCGCGGATGGTCGGGATGCCGCTCGTGCTGCGGCCGCCGGGGACCGTACCGGAGCCTTTCGGGAGGTCAGGGTGCCCGGGCGATCAGGACGGGCTGGAAGAAGCCGGTGTCGACGGGCTGCTCCCAGCGGATGCCGGACAGGCCCGCCTCGGCGGCGAAGGCGCTCAGCTGGTCCTGGGTGAGCGCCCAGTAGGTGGAGCGGCGAACCGCGACCTGCCACTCGCCGGCGTCGTCCGGAAGGAGACGGAAGAGCTCCAGGTCGTACCGCTCGCCGTCCTCCCGCCACTGCCAGAGCTGGAAGAGGACCGACCGTCGGCCCTCGTAGTCGGCGGTCTGCGGCGACGTGGAGGCGGGCCGGGTGCGGCGCAGTTCGTCGTACGGGCGGGTGGTGACCAGCACCAGTCCGCCGGGACGCAGGACTCGTCGCATCTCACCGAGCGCGGCGCGGACGTCCTCGGCCGTGAGCAGGTGGGGCAGCGCGTTGTCGGCGCAGACGACGACGTCGAACCGCCTGTCCGGGAAGGGGAGTTCCCGCATGTCGGCGGCGGCGGTGGGAAGCCGGATACCGCGCTCGGCGGCCTCGGCGGTGGCGCGGGCGGCGGAGACCGGGCTGAGGTCACTGCCGGTGACGCGGTGGCCGAGCGCGGCCAGGCCGATCGCCTGGGTTCCGATGCCGCAGGCGCAGTCCAGCACCTCGGCCGGGCGGTCACCGAGGTGTCGGCGGATCAGGGCGTCCAGCGCGGCGCCCTGGCGGGCGACGGAGGCGTTCCAGTCGGCGTAGAGGAGGTGGTAGTCGTCGGCGAACGCGTCGTAGAAGCGGCCGAGGGCGGAGTCGGTCATGGCGTCAGGGTCTCCAAGGGAGGCGGGAGGCGGGAGGCGGGAGGTGGGCGCGGCGCGGGCGCGGCGACCGGTACGTCCGCCACGGCGCTATCCTCGCCCGGGCACACTGGCACGGAGTACCGGTTTTCCGGGGCCACCGAGGGGCGGGCAGGGTACGGACACCGGACGGTGACGCCCGGTCGGACGGACCGCCGCCGGTTCCGCTGGTCCTGCCGGTTCTGCCGCTCCGCCGCGACGGCGGCGACCGGCCCGGCCCGGCCAGCGCGAGCGCATCGCGACACCGGTGGCCTGGATGGTCTTCGCATTGGGGATCTGCTCGTCGGGCTTGCTCAGCCCCGCCACGCTCGGAGCGCTGAGCGGACTGGAGCCCTTCAGGATCGCCTCGACCTGCGCTGCGACGGCCGAGCTGTCCACACCCTGCGGACCGCCACCGGGCGGACACGAGGCGGACGTCGCCGAAGCGTTGCCCGCGCCGGCGATCACCACTGGCAGGGCCAGCATCAGCGGCCCGCAGGCGACGAACCCGACGAGCACGCCGAACGCCTTCTTCACGACGCCCGCCGATCACCGAACCGGGACTGGGACGACGGCGGAGGCGGATGAGGGCACAGGTGTGCCAGGGCATGCTGCATCGCAGCGGCTCCTTGCGGGATTCGTAGGACAGCGCGGTGCCGGCCCCTCGTGCGAAGAAGTCGCCGGCACCGCGCCGGTGGTGAAACCGCCCTCGTTCAGGGCGGGCCCGGGTCAGGGGAGTTGGTAGCTCCCGGACGCCGGTCTCGGGTCACGCGCGGCAGCCGGCCGCGCTCGTGATCTCAGCTGGAACACGAGGCCCTCTTCGGGGTGTAGGGAAGGTTCGCGCACTCCGTCGCGCGGTCTCGCCTGGGCGGGACAGCGCGGGCCAATGCGCCTCGGGTCGGGCCGACTTGGCCCGCTGCCCGGTTGGCATGGCGAGACAGTAGAAGCGAACTCCGGCCGCACCAAACGAGCCCCGACAAGCCCCGATGTCCTTGCGCCAGCCGTTAGGCGCGGCCGCCGATCGCGACTACCGTCCCCTCCACCGCCACTCCCGGCGGCCGCCACGGTGTGCGCCCGGAGTCGGCTTACCCCTGCCCGAGGAAGGCCCCTGTGAACGACTTCACCCTCCACCGAGGCGACGCCCTCACCGTGCTGAAGACCCTCCCCGACGAGTCCGTCAACGCGGTCATCACAGACCCGCCGTACAACAGCGGCGGCCGCACCAGCTCCGAGCGCACCAGCCGCGACGCCCGCGCCAAGTACGTCACCAGCGGTTCCGCCCACGACCTCAAGACCTTCCCCGGCGAGAACCGCGACCAGCGCTCCTACCGCTCCTGGCTCACCGAACTCCTCACCGAGGCCTACCGGGCCAGCGCCGAGCACGCGGTCGCCATGGTCTTCTCCGACTGGAGGCAGGAACCCACCACCAGCGACGCCCTCCAGATGGCCGGCTGGACCTGGCAGGGCACCATCCCGTGGATCAAGCCTGCCAGCCGGCCTCGCAAGGGCGGCTTCAAGCAGTCCGCCGAGTTCATCACCTGGGGCGTCAAGGGCACCCTCGACAACCGCCGCAACCTCTACCTGCCCGGCCACTTCATCGCCAGCCAGCCCCGCAAGGACCGCGTCCACATCACCCAGAAGCCGCTGGAGATCATGCAGCAGCTTGTCCAGATCTGCCCCGAAGGCGGCACCGTCCTCGACCCCTTCACCGGCAGTGGCTCCACCGGCGTTGCTGCCCTGCGCGAGGGCCGGCGCTTCGTCGGCGTCGAACTCTCCCCGCACTACGCCGAGATCGCCGAACAGCGCCTGCGAGCAGAGCTGACCCAGGACGACTTCACCCTCGCCGGACCGGAGGCGTGACATGAGAACAGCCCGCAGACGCGAACAGGCGGCCGGAGCATCAAGCTCCAGCCGCCTTTCAGCGCCCGTCAGGACTCCTCGACCGCCCGCCGGATCAGCGGCACCGCCTTCTCCACGTCCGCCGACGACGCGATCCGCACCTCCAGGTCACCCGTCCCCAGGTGACCGATGCCGCGTACGTCCCGGGTGAAGCCCTCCTCCAGCTCCACCGAGTCCGGGTCCAGCCGCAGGTACACCAGGATCGCCCGGTGCGAAACCGACGGCCGGAAGAGCACCGACGCCACGTTCAGCAGCCGCTTGTAGGCGATGTAGTGCTTCAGCACGACCGCCTCAAGCTCACCCGCCGTAGTCAGCGCCTCGTCCAGGTCGTCGTACAGCTCCCGCAGGCACCTTGGCACCTCCACCTGACCGCTCGACACCGAGGCCGGTATTGGGTCGACCTCCTGCTCGACGTCGATGCCCACCTCACCGACCCGCCCGGCCGGCAGTGGCGACGACGAAGCGGTGACACCCGGGACGGTCTCGACCAACTGCAGCGTGAGAAGGTCCGGCCCGAACACGCGGTAGCGCACGAGGTCAACGCCGTGGTCCCGCTGGTGCAGCGAAGCGGCAGCTCGGTCATGGCGCGAGAACTCAGCCGCGACGCAGATCGCTCTCGGCCGCCGCCAGTCAACCGCCGCTGGTGCCTCGAGCCCCAGGCGACTGCGCACCAGCGCCTCGAACTCGTGCCGGTGCGCCATCAGCCAGACCAGGTAGGACGCCGTCTGAGTGATCACCCCGGCGTCCCGGCTGCGTTTGAACTCGATCACCACCGGGGCGTTGTTCTCGTCCAGACCCAGCGTGTCGATCCGCCCCTGGTGCCACGGCCCCGTCGGGTACTCCGACGCCAGGAACCGCACCCCCAGCATCGTTTCCAGTGCACCCTCGACCCGCTGCTGCAGCTCCCGCTCCCGCGCTACCGTCGAACCTCGCAGCTCGACGTCCCGGCCATCGGCACCCCGCCGGAACACCTTCAGATCGGTCACCTATGCCCCCCTTGTACGACCGTACGAAGAGACCAATCCAGAAGGGGAAGAAGGTATTCCTTCTGCCTGGTGCCGATTTCCTGACGGTGCGTCCGAAGGCCCGTGAGAGCGGAAGGCCCGATTGGACAGGGCGGACCTCCTGGGGTTCGGCGGTGACCACCCGGCGAGGACGTGGCCGGGAACGTCCAACTGCTCTGCCACCCGTGCTATGCGGTGAAGACGCGCGGGGAATTCCAGGCGAGGTTACGCTCGCTGTTCCGGCAGCACGACGCCCCGGTGCGGGCTTTGGTGGGCTCGCGCCGGGGCGGGGGGACTGCCTTCTCGTGCGGAAGGGGAAACCGGTAGCCCTTCGTGGGAGGAGGTCAGTTCATCCGAAGGTGTCGAACGAGTTGTCGACGCTGATTCCGGGTACCTCGATGTGAGTACTGTTGAACTCGTCGACAGCGTTCGCCTGTTCCTTTGTCAGAACCTTGACGGGGCGTGAAGAGTTGAGGTCGACGAATGACTCCGTGTTGCCGTAGTAGGAGTCGGCGTGGGCGGTGGTGGCGATTCCGGTGAGGGCAATGGCCCCGAGGATCGCGGCGGCGAGGCGACGCATTGAAGGTCCTTCTGTTCACGTGTCCGGTGCCCGCCGGGTGTGGCGGTGCCCTCTGCTGAACGCGGTGTGCGGCATCCGGTCACTGAAGAAACGAATCCCCCTCACCCGTTCGGAGCCGCTTTTCACCCGTCGGCTCGAATCGTGCCCATGCGCCCCTCTGCCGGGACAGCGAGGAAGCGGGACGCGGTCCGGCGGGGCGTGCTGGACGGTCGTAGGGACCGGGCCGGGGGGCGTGGCCGCACCACGCCCGCGTACGGGCCAATCGGCCGGGGCCGGGGCCGGACCGGGGTGTGATCGGGTGGCCCGATTCACCGTCCGGTCCTCCAGGAGCCCTTCCATGCGTGTTCCCTCGTTCGCCGGTGCCGCCGCTCTGAGCGCGGCCCTGATCGTCCTTGTCCTGCCCGTCCCGGCCCACGCCGCGACCGGGGTCTTCTCGGTGCAGCCCCTCACGAACATCGGCGGCGGGCCGGCCGTCGAGGACCCGGAGCCCGGGACCTGCTACGACCTGGCACCGGGAGAGATCTCCACCGCGAACAACGACACGGACGCCGTCGCACACACCTTCCCCGCCGCCGGGTGCACGGGCCGCGCGACGGACATCGCCCCCGGAGAGGCCGGGGCAGTCGGGATCTACGGGAGCGTGCGCTTCGACTCCTGACCCCGCCCGACCCGGCGCGGCCCCCGGACGACGTCGTGCCCGAGGGCCGCGCCGTCGCCACGTCGACCGCCAGCAGCGGCCGGCCTGCGGCGACACCGAGCCTCCAGGGGCACCGATCCCGGCGGCCTGAAGACCGACTCCCCGATCCGCGGGGTACTGGCCTGCCCCGGCCCGGCCGCAGGGCTCCATGGCGGCTGGTGGCCCCGCCCGGGCGGATGTCCTGGAGGGGGCTGCTTCGGTGGCGGGGTTCGGGCCCGTGGTTCCGTTGCAGGCTGTGCCCTCGGCCGTGGGGCCGCGGTTGTCACTGCCCGTAGGGTGCCGCCGAGTTGCTTCCGCGCGGCACCCTGGGTCCGGTTGCGACTGCTCCGGGTGGAGTTCAGCCTGGTGGGTAGATACCGGAGGAGGCGGACCATGGACACGTCCGAGGAATTCACCGGCTGGGAGCAGACCGACGCCGACACGGAGGTCTGGCAGGAACCCGACTACACGGTTGTCGAGGCGGCCCCCGAGGTGACGGGCCACAGCCTCACGGAGCGCTGACCGCATTGGTCACGACGCCGCACGCGGGGAGCCGCCGACGGCGACACCCGTGCCCTGGAGTCGTGCGTGCCCCGGCCCGTCCGGGGCGCGCCCCCCGGTAGTGGCCGCCGTGCGCGCCGAAGCGCCGCCGCCCGCGTCCTGGCGGCCCCGTCTGGCTGCCGCTGTAGTCCTGCGGCACGACCGGCTGCGCGGCAAGGACCTGCTGGTCGTCCCCGAGCGCGTGGTCGTGCTGAACGGCCGGGCCGCTACGGTCCTGTGGCTGTGCGACGGGACCCGCAGCGTCGCCGAGATCGTCACCGACCTCGCCGCCCGTTTCCCGGGAGCACCGGTGGCCACCGACGTGCCCGGTTTCCTCCACCGTGTCCACAGCGAAGGATGGTTGCGATGACCGCACCTCCCGCGCAAGCGGGCCGCACCCCGCCACCCTGGTCGCTGGTGGCCGAGGTCACCCACGCGTGTCCGCTGCACTGCCCGTACTGCTCCAACCCGCTGGAACTGGTGCGCCGCGCAAAGGAGTTGGACACTGCGCAGTGGGTGCGTCTGATGGCGGAGGCCGCCGCCCTGGGTGTCGTGCACGCCCACCTGACCGGCGGTGAACCCCTGTTGCGGCGCGACCTCGCGGAGATCACCGCCGCCGCCGATCGGGCGGGCCTCTACACCCAGTTGGTCACCAGCGGTGTCGGGCTGGACGGGAAGCGGCTGGAGGAGCTGGTCGGGGCCGGCCTGCGCAGCGTCCAGCTGTCGGTGCAGGACGCCGAACCGCGGGCGTCCGACCGGATCGCCGGGCGTCGGGCCTCCTTCGCGGCCAAGGAGCGGGCCGCGGCGCTGGTGCGCGAGGCAGGACTGTTCCTGTGCCTGGACGTCGTGCTGCACCGGGAGAACCTCGACTCCCTGGACGAGATCGTCGAGTTGGGCCTCGCCTGGGGAGTGGACAAGCTGGAACTCGCGAACGTCCAGTTCTACGGGTGGGCGACGGCCAACCGTGCGGCCCTGATGCCGTCCCGGGACCAAGTCGCCCGGGCGAAGGAGAAGTTCGAGCGGTGGCGGGAGCGGCTGGCCGGGCAGGTCGAGCTCGTCTGGGTCGTCCCGGACTACTTCGAGGGCGTGCCCAAGCCGTGCATGGGCGGGTGGGGAGTCGTCTCCCTCACCGTGGCACCGGACGGCACGGCGCTGCCCTGTCCGGCCGCCTGCACTCTGCCGGGACTCGATCCGCCGAACACCGGGGACCACTCCTTGGAGTGGATCTGGGAGCACTCGAAGGCCTTCAACGCCTACCGGGGCACCGCCTGGATGAACGAGCCGTGCCGCAGCTGCCCCCAGCGGGAGCGGGACTTCGGCGGCTGCCGCTGCCAGGCGTTCGCCCTCACCGGCGACGCCCGGCGGACCGACCCCGCCTGCCAGTGGGCCCCGGATCACCACCTCGTCCGCGAACTCGTCGAGGCGGCCTCCGGACCGGCGGTCCCGGCCGATGGCCGGACCACGTGGATCCCCCGCAGACCCGGCGCACCCTCGCCGGACGCCCCCGGGTGAACCGCCCACCGCTGCCGACAGACCATCGGCCCCGGCGGGCGGGACACAACAACGGCGACCTGCTCGGCCCCTACTCCTCCACGATCTCGACCTCGTCCGGCAGGGGAAAGACCGTCTCCTCCTCACCGTCGTCGAACCGGACCGTGTAGGGCGGATTGCCCTTCGGTCCCAGCACTTCGACGATCTCCCCGACCCGCGACCCCACACGGATCCGGTCACCCACACTGGCCGGCATGACATCTCCTCCGAACTCGGACAACTTGCTTGAGCCGACCAACGAAGCACGACCTGTCCCGTGACGGGCAACGCCACCCGTACACCCCGAACAGCCCTCGCTATGACGCGCCGTTCGCCCGGGTGGACGGTTCGGTGAGGTTCGCTGCATCGGGTGGGTGCAGGCCCGGGTGGTCGGACAAGGGTGATGGTTCCGCTGTCGACGGTGGCGTTCTTGACGCCCCATTCGGTCCCCAGTGGGCGTTCAGGTCGACGGTCCAGGTGGAACGGACGCTCTGGTAGGGGCGGGCGGTGGTGACGGGGGCTTGGACCTCGACCGTGCGGGTGCTGGTCGTACTGCTCCTGCGGACGGACGCGCCCTGGCCGTCGACCCACGTGGCGGTCTCGTAGGGGATGCGGTAGGCGTACTCGGGGTCCCGGCCGACGTACTTCCACACGTAGGCCCTGGTGCAGTAGCCGCATCCGTGGACGAGCAGTTCGCTGCGGACGGTGCTGAGCGTGGCGTCGGTGTCGGCGGGCGCGGTGGTCGAAGCCGGAGGCCGGGGCCTGGGCTCGTCCGGGGTCTTCACATCGCAGAATTCTGGTGCTGCACACGCCGCCCCGGTTGTCTGCGGCGTGTCCTGGTACAGCCTGGTGGTTTGTCACCGTATTCGGGTGAACATGCAGCCATCTGTCGCCCTTTGTGTGGTTGCTGTCCGGTACCCAGGAGTGCGGAGGCGGGCGTCGTCTCCGTACTGGTTTCGAATCTGGGAGGTAGACCATGATGCGTCGTCGGCTGGTGGGTGCGCTGGTGTCACTGGGAGCAGCGGGAGTACTCGTCGGCATGGTGCCGGGCGAGGCCTTCGCCGCGAGCGGGGTGCTCACGGTCAGTGGGAGCCGGTACACCAACCCCGCGCCGGGATGCTACGGCGGTAAGTTCTGGCCGCTGACGGTGAACAACGACACCGACACGGCAGTCCTGGTCTTCGAGGGCCTGAACTGCGACGGTCACTTCGCCGGCGAGGTCGACGCGGGGGACACAGCGGTATTCGACGACGGGAACAGTGTCCTCGTCCCGCGCTGACGGCCCGGGCCGGTGGCCTCGGACCTGCCGCGTCCGCCCGGCACCTGCCCCGTGGACGCCCGGTACGGGGCCACCGTGCCACGCCCTGTCCGGGCGCGGGCACACTCCACGCCACCGGGGAACCCGATGCCTTGCGCGCCCGAATGGGGAGGATGTCGGGCTTGGCGTTGCCGGAGAAGAGCTGGTGGTCGGGGGTGAGCGGGCTGGAGGGGATGTCGGCTGAGAGGGTCTGGGCGGCCTGGGGTGTGCGGGTGGATCGACGCGGAGTCCGGTGAGGGAGGGCTTGACGCTGCCGGCCGGGCCGGCGAGGGGCTTGAGCCGTTGTCCGATGTGGCTCATCGCGGTCCTCAGCCCCGCGGTCAGCGGTCCGAGTGCGGCGTGGGGGCTGGTGACCGGCTTCGACTCGTAGATCAGCGACGAGCACTCGCAGGCGGTCGAGGAGGTGTGCCTGCACCCAGACCCGTCGGAGGACAGATTCAGCACGGGCCGGCCTCCGGCCGGCGTGTTCTGGGCGGGTCTGCAGTGGACCGCGCCGGACAGGCCAGTCGACACAATCCGTCGACCTGCGCAGATGCCTGGACAGCAGTGTGAGCCTTCCCATCTCACCGAAGATCTTTTCCCGCGAACCTGGTTCGGCCAGCCAATCGGCAACCGGCCGGAAGCGGCGTACCCGGCCCCTCTCCCGGTGGGACACCAGGCCATGGCTCCCGATGACGTGCAGGACTGTCGGGGGGCTGACCGGCGCTTCAGGCGACGTCGTAGGTGATCTTCACCTGTCCCTGGTCCGCGCCGTAGAAGATCTGGGAGAGTCTTCCGGGCGTGTCGGCACCCTCTCTGTCAGCCTTGGGTGAGACATCCCGCTTTGTCGGGTTAGCCTGAGGGGGCCCGAGTAGGAGTTCCACCCCTGATGACCAGCAGTAATC